>NZ_JAVKEW010000068.1:0-17888 GCF_040226375.1 Coleofasciculus sp. G2-EDA-02
TTTTTGCAATAGACAAGAGATCGGTGAAAACCCTCGCTACATCAAGGTTGAGCGCGATTGTACCCATGTAGGGCGGCTAAAAAATCGCGCAAAGCCGCACGGTGAGGCAGTTTTGATTTTTTGGCTGGGGGAACTTCAGCTAGAGACAAAAAGGTGAAACTTTTTCGGGTTACTGTGTCTACCACCAGAACGGAATATGTGGCTACCAATGATTTAAGTCAATCTTCAACCGCTCAAGTTAAACATCAATGTAGTTTTCGATGGAAAATCGAGGAATTCCATCGAGAAATAAAACAATTGACAGGGATAGAAGCTTGTCAATGTCGTCAAGCGAGGATTCAAAAGAATCATCTGGCTTGTGCTTTATTAGTTTGGACTTTTCTGACCAAAATGGCTCAGACAGTTTTTCAGACAGTGTATCAACTAAAAGCTAATTTGTTGTCTGATTACCTCACACAAGAGCTTAAATATCCATCTTTAAAGCTGAGATTCATTTAGCTTTTAAATCAATTGATTTAATCAGAATGAAAGCGCGATTGCCCCAGTTATACTGTTGGCGACCGCTAGATTCTTGATGCGCTATATCTGGTGTCGTTGCGTAAGTCCTGATCTTTTGTTGGGTTTCCTGGCGTCAACCCAACCTACAACCTATTCCACCATTTTAGCTGGGTCAGTCCACTAGAGCGTCAGTCGGTGTAATAGCAGTTAGCGGTGGGTAATACAAATCTGGGTTGATTACCTCCTTTATAATCCAGTCCGCGCAGGCGGACGAAAGGCAAGTGTAGCAGCGATTTTAATCGCCGTGAAAAAAAGGGGGTTACTGATACTCTAGAATTTATGCTCAATTGCCCGATTCAGATTCCACGCTGCACTAATTAAGGACACATGGGTAAACGCTTGGGGAAAATTGCCCAAAGCTTCACCACTTGAACCCGTTTCCTCGGCATATAATCCTAAATGGTTGGCATAACTGAGCATCTGTTCAAAAATCAGTCTAGCGCTGTCAAGTCGCTTATTGTCTACTTTTCCCGCCCTAGTCAACGCCTCAACTAGCCAGAATGTACAGAGATTAAACGTTCCTTCTGTCCCTGAAATACCATCTGGTGCTTCTTCGGGATTATACCGATACACTAAACTATCCGAAACCAGTCCCCCTAGTTCTGGTGAGCAATTAATCGCATCCAGAGTTTTCAACATCCGAGGATCAGTGGGAGACATGAAGAACACCAAGGGCATAATTAAATTACTGGCATCTAGGGACGTGCTACCGTAATATTGAACAAAGGCTTGACGCTCCTCACTCCATCCCTTTGCCATAATTTCTTCATAGATGCGATCGCGTTCCTTGAGCCATCGCTGGTGATCTGCCGGAAATGAGCGCTTTTGAGCCAAACGTAACCCCCGATCGAGGGCTACCCAACACATGAGATTAGAGTAAATAAAATCTTTGCGTCCCCCTCGTGTTTCCCAGATTCCTTCATCTTGGCGTTGCCAATTATCGCACACCCAATTCAGTAACCGCCGTAGGGATAGCCACAAATCATAGGAAATCTCTGTTCCATATTTGTTGAACAAATACACCGAATCCATCAACTCGCCATAAATATCAAGCTGTAACTGCTGATAAGCCCCATTGCCAATCCGAACCGGGTAAGATCCCTTATACCCCTCCAGGTGATCCAGAATCTCTTCATCGAGATTATGATATCCATCAATCCCATACATAATCTGCAACGGATCATCTGAATCCAACTCCTGACAGCGATTTTCCAAGAAAAGCATAAACTGAGCGGCTTCCTCAGTAAACCCGATACGGAGTAAGGCATACAGAGTAAAGGATGCATCTCGAATCCAGGTATAGCGGTAATCCCAATTTCGAGTACCACCAATCATTTCGGGTAAGCTGCAAGTCGGCGCGGCTATAATTGCTCCCGTGGGTTCGTAGGTGAGCAACTTCAACACCAAAGCTGAACGTTCCACCGTCTCGCGCCATCGACCATCATAAGTACATTTAGCAATCCAGCGTCGCCAATACGCCACCGTATCGTCAAAGAGTTGAATCGCTTCTTGATGGCGCAGCGGCAAAGTACAACCCCCATCCGGGTCAGTTTCTTGCAGCACAAAAACGGCACTTTGTCCAGCCTCCAACGTAAATTCGGCAAAAACGCCGCGCTCATCCTGTTTTAACGGGATATCCGTCACCAATCCCAAACTCAGAGACGGCGACTTAAAGCACGCCCCCGTGGATGAGAGTATCGTCTTGTGGCGATCGCGGGCATAATTAAAAGCAGGATAACATTCTACGCGAAACGTCATCTTACAGCGAACCCCTTTAACTTGCCGCACTAACCAGTGATAACCTTGCTGATTAACTGGTACACCAACAGGCATAAAGTCAATAATCTCACCCACCCCACAAGATGCCAAGAAGCGAGTCACCAACACATTCGTTTCGGGCCAATATAACTGTTTATGAGTGACTCCATCCACACAGGGAGAAATCTTAAAATGACCCCCTTTTTCAGCATCCAGTAATGCGGCAAAAACGCTAGGAGAATCGTGGCGAGGAAAGCAAAACCAGTCAATCGAACCCCCTAAGCCAACTAAGGCTGTGGTGTGCATATTGCCGATAATGCCGTAATTCTCGATAGATTGATATGCCATTGAATAATGAATGTTGACTCTACGGGTATTTGGTTTAAGTATTACCGAAAGGATAGATAATTGCAAGGTGTGTCCGTGAACCAAGAATCCTCTCCCTAAAGGTGAGAGGATCGTCAATTTGTATTCTCTGTTCCTTGACAAATGACGAATGACTAATCCCCAATTTCCGCCAATTCCAACCAACGTTCTGTTGCTGTATCAATTGTCTGAGTCAAGGTTGCTAATTTCTGATAAAGCTCCTGAACCTGATTAACTTTACCAGGAGACGCATTATACAGCGCTTTCTCCACCTCTGCCTTTTGAGCTTCTAGTTGGGGAATCTTTTCTTCTAATTCTTCAAACTCGCGCTGTTCCCAATTAGAAAGCCGACGTGGTTTCCCCTTACCAGATGATTGAGTCTTCCGCGTTGCTCCATTAGACTCTTCTGATTTCTGTTGAATTTTAGCACATTCTTCAGCCTCTGCCGCTGCTTCCGCTTCTTTATAATCAATATACACAGAATAGTTACCCGGATACTGACGCAGAATCCCGCCTGACTCTAAGGCAAAGATTTTGTTAACGGTGCGATCTAAGAAATAGCGATCGTGAGACACCACAATCACACAACCATTGAAATTTTCTAGATAATCTTCCAACACCGAAAGCGTTCGCACATCTAAATCATTAGTCGGTTCATCCAGAATCAGCACATTGGGAGCGCTGATTAATACTCGTAACAAAAATAGGCGGCGCTTTTCTCCTCCAGAAAGTTTATAAATAGGAATGTATTGTTGATCCGGTGGAAACAGAAAACGCTCTAACATTTGCGATGCAGTAATCAGTGTTCCATCCCCCGCTTTCACATATTCTGCTACTTCTTTGAGATAATCAATCACCCGCTGATTTTCATTGATTGCCGCTAATAAATCATCAGAATGCTGGTCAAAATAGCCGAAGTGAATCGTTGCCCCAATATCAACCTCACCCGAATCCGGTTCAATCCGTCCTGTGATAATATCCATTAACGTTGATTTACCACTGCCATTTTCGCCAATAATACCAACGCGATCATCAGGGCTAAATTCGTAGGTAAAGTCTTTGATTAAAATCCGCTCGTCATAACCCTTAGAGACATTCTCTAACTCAATTACTTTATTGCCAATCCGGCGACTCGCTGTCGAAATATCGACCTTGCCTTGATCCTGTTTAAACTCTTGATCCTGCATCTGATGGATGCGATCAATTCGCGCTTTCTGCTTCGTACTCCGAGCTTTGGGTCCTCGTTTGAGCCATTCCAACTCTCGTCGCAATACGCCCTGATGTTTACGCTCTTGACTCGCGGCGGCTTCTTCAGCAAGAGCTTTTTTCTCTAAGTAGTAGGCATAGTTGCCATTGTAGGTATAGATGTCACCTCGGTCAATTTCAATAATCCGATTAGTGACTTGATCCAAAAAATAGCGATCGTGGGTAATTAATAGAATCGCCCCCGGATAGGATTTCAAATACCCCTGTAACCATTCCACAGATATGGCATCTAAATGGTTGGTGGGTTCATCCATCAATAACACATCGGGTTCTGATAGTAATGCTGTCGCCAAAGCAATGCGCTTACGGTAACCTCCGGATAAATTGCCAATTGGCGTGTCAAAGTCTTGAATTCCTAGCTTGGTGAGGATGACTTTGGCACTGGTTTCTAAATCCCAAGCGCCTAGAGTTTCGATGCGCTGCGTCACCTGAGATAAACGCGCCATGACTTGTTTATCGTCTGAATTTCGTGCCAATTTGTGGGATAATTCCTCATAATCCCGGATTAGTCTCATCTGTTCGCCACTATCGGCAAATATCTGTTCTAATACGGTGCGGTTTTCATCTAAGTCAGGTTGTTGGGGTAAGTAGGCAATTCTCGCGCCGGGATTGACAATAAATTGACCGCTATCAATGGATTCGAGTCCAGCAATCATTTTTAATAGAGTAGATTTGCCCGATCCATTGGTACCGATTAAGCCGACTTTATCGGTAACATTGAGGCTAAAGCTGGCATCTTTGAGGATTTCTTTAATGCCAAAATCTTTTTTAACGGATTGCAGCGTGAAGACACTCATTAGGGTTTTAAATTGATCCTATGTCTAAATTTGTCCTGTTTATAGTGTTTCCCATAAGGATGAGGTACTTATGTGAGGGCGCAAGGATGGTGCCCCGGAGAGCGCCCCTTATCTGGGTGTACCATCAGCACTTAGGAACCGCTAGATTGATTGATGGGAAAACAGTTTGTGCTTCTCTACACGTCATCTTTTGTTGTATCGTTCGTCTATCATACCTGTAGTTATTGGGACAAAAACCTTACTCTTGTATTCTTTTACCCTTTTACCCCTTCCCCACTATACACAACCGATGCTACCGGAGTTGATATTATCCCTCATATTTTCACGCTAGCACGTTCACATTAAATTTGCGATCGCCACGTCTCCCCTCCCCTGCTTCGAGATGTAGCAGACTTAGTCTGCTTCCCGTGTTTATCGGTAAAGATGCGATCGCGATCGCATTCTATCGAGAAGTAGGGGTTCTATAGCCATTGGTGTCAACTTAAGCGCCAAAAGCAGGGGGAGCAATGTAGAGACGCGCCATGGCGCGTCTGGGAGCAGGGGGTGTAGGGGCGGGTTTCACGGATAACATTTTGCGCCAAACCGATAACTTGACTAAACCCGCCCTTCTAGGGGATACTGCTGGTCATTAACTGAGGGGTCTGGGGTGGGAAGGGGGTTGGGGGGTTAAGTTTTTCCAATTCGCCAGCAGTATCCTAGGGAAAGCAGGGGAATGAGGTAGATGCAGCCAGGGAGACGTTGGAGTCTCTTGGCTTCAAATGTTTTAAAATCAACCCACAAACATCCGTCGCTTCAATCGCTGTTGTATCTAGCAGGTGAGTCTGCCGAGTTATCAATAATGGTTTTTCACTTGACGAAGTGGTGACACAACCATGAGAACCACGAACTAATGAGGCATCTAGAGAAATTACATCCATCAGGTAACGAAAACCAAGCTGTTTTTTTAGTAGCGTTAGAGCGATTTTTACTTGGGGAAGTTTGAGTTGTGGAGCGAGAAAAAGTTCGACAGGATCGTAACCTGGTTTGCGGTGAATATCCACAGTTCTAGCAAAGTCAGGAGCGCGGCGATCGCTAAGCCAATAATAGTAGGTAAACCAAGCATCAGGCTGTGCGATCGCAACCAACTCCCCTGCTCTGGGATGATCCAGATGGTAAGCTTGCTTACCTTCTTCATCTAATACTTTTGCTACCCCAACAGTAGCTTCTAAAAGAGAGCGAACTTTGGGAATATAAGCTGAATCATTAACATAGACATGAGCCACTTGATGATCGGCAACGGCAAAAGCAGTACTTGCTCCCGGATCGAGCAATTCTCGTCCCAACTCCTCACGCACTACAATTAATCCATTTTCCCGCAGAATTCGGTTCAGATGAACAGGTTTAGACACTGAGGTGATGCCGTATTCAGACAGAACAATAACCTGAGCATTGCGTGATTCGTAGTACTCAATCAAATCGCCACAAACTGTATCAATTTCTTGCAAATCCTTCTGTATCTGTTTCTCGTCGCAGCCAACTCGTTGCAAGCAATAATCTAAGTGAGGCAGATAGATTAAAGTTAATGTGGGGTTATAGCGCTGCTCAATCCACTTGGCTGATTCTGCAATCCATTGGCTAGAATGAATAGAAGTATTAGGTCCCCAGAAATTGAAGAGGGGGAATTGACCTAAATCGGATTGAATTTGCGATCGCATTTCCCCAGGTTGAGTATAAATATCCGGGATTTTTCTGCCATCGGCGGGGTACATGGGGCGCGGTGTAATCGTGTAGTCTACCGAAGAATACATATTATACCACCAGAAGAGGTTGGCACAGGTAAAAGTGGGGTCAATAGATTTCGCCATCTCCCATACTTTAGGAGCCTGCACTAACTTATTTGACTGTCGCCAAAACTTCACCTCACATTCATCTCGGAAGTACCAGCCATTGGCAACAATTCCATGTTCATCTGGTAATTTTCCCGTTAAGTAAGTCGCTTGAACCGAACAAGTTACAGCAGGCAAAATGGGCGTCACCGACACCACTTGCCCTTGAGAACTCCAACGGGATAAAAACGGAGTATTTTTTCCCAGTAAGCCAGGAGTTAATCCAACAACATTAAGAACAACTGTTTTTTGCATGAGCAATACTTAGACTGATTTTCTACAGATAACTTTTTATTTCTATTTTTCTCTCCTATAAAACAGAAACTTTGGAATTGATGCTTCCAGCACTCATTGTTCCCAATACCCACTCATACTCTCGCTGAATGGATGCCAACAAATCCATCTTCATTTCTGCTGGCAATACATCCCAGGTGTAAGTCTCAATTTCCAGATGTTGACAAGTGGGGTTTTCTTGCAGTAGCTTCAGCACAGTAATAATGTCATCTTGAGTAGACTGCAATAGTTGATAGTCGTGGATAAAAATTGGGACGTGAAAGTGAGTGCGCCACTCCTGGGCAGGAGATTTTTGAAGCTGTGGTAATGCTGTTTCTAAGTCAGGATAATGATAGAAACCTCCATCAGATCTTCGCTCTATGACTTGGTGTAAATAGGTAGATTCGGCAAAGGGACGCAATCGCTCAAAAACCTGATTTCTATCCTCATAATCCTGAGGCACTATAACTTTTAATGCAGCACTAATTTGAATCTTACCAATTTTAATTCCTGCTGATTGAAAACGGCTAAACACTGAAGCAGGTTCTTCATACTCCACAGCAAAATGGCAGGTGTCATAACAAACGCGCACATGATCGAGTATTTTAGCTTCGGCTGATTCCGGCGAAATTCCTAAGCGTTCTGCTAAATATGCTCCACCCATTGGCAATAACCAATTCTGAAAAAAATCAATGACTTCATCCGCATTTTCAATCAAACCATCCGGCTCCGGTTCCAAGTCTATATGCAGCAATTTCCCCGTTTCTTCCTGGAGGCGTACCATTTCCTCTACCAGCAGAGTCAGATTAAAGCTACTATCTTTCAGAACTGTTTCACTCATAGTTTTGTCTTCTTTCCACCAGGGTTTATAAGACAGCGGTAAGGTAGAAATTCCGCCATCCATTCCTTCAGGTAATAAGGCGGCTAGGATTTTCGTCAAGCGCATTGTATAGTCTAACCGTTCTTGCTTAGACCAATCTGGTGCATAAACTTGGTCTTTTACAACCTGGTGATGAAATCCTCCATAAGGAAATCCATTCAGGGTAAAAACATATAATTTTTGCTCGGTTAGCCATGCTTGGAATTGAGTGAGATTATCTGCTTCTAAAAGTTCCCGTGCTGCGACATCTGCTAATCGAAGTCCAACACCGAAGGGTTTTGTGGGTGAGAGTTGTGCTTTGAGGATTGGAATATATTGTTCTAGGTTTAAAAAGACTTTTTTCCACTCTTCACCCGGATGAATGTTGGTGCAATAGGTTAAGTGAAAGCCACTGTCTATTTGAATCTTCATCGTTCAGTACTTCGTCTACAAAGGTAAGCTATCTATCTTACTTAGCGTGAATAGGGAATTTGCACTCATGGAATACTCCCCACCATCTGCCTATTTTCGGCAACCTCTCGCAAGATAGAAATTGCTTGCCTATATAAAGAAAAATCTACCTCGTGAACCTCTACTCCCTGTCCAATTCCTTGCAGCAGCATCAGGGTAAGTTCTCCTCCTAAATGTTCCCGAAACTCAGTTAATCCCCGGAATAGAGAACGGGTATGTTCTGGTTGATGAAGTTGTTCATCCAGTTCTGGTACATATAATGTAAACCCCAATTCTATCAGCGTATTTAATATTTGTTGACACTCGGACTGAGTGAGCAATCCGGCTAAGTAGGAATATGTACTATCTAGGGCAATTCCAATCGCTACTGCTTCACCATGACGCAACTTATAATTTGTCAAATACTCCAATTTGTGAGCCGCCCAGTGACCGAAATCTAAAGGACGGGACGAACCGGCTTCAAAGGGATCGCCACTATTAGCAATATGTGCCAAATGTAATTGAGCGCAACGATAAATTAGCTGCTGCATTGCATTCATATCTCGCTGCACCAATGCCTCAGCCTGAGTTGTAATGAACTCAAAAAAATCGGTATCTTTTATCAGCGCCACCTTAACTGCCTCAGCAATTCCAGATCGCCAATCTCGCTCATCTAGAGTTGTGATAAAATTAAAGTCATTCACAACTGCAAAAGGGGGCGCAAAACTGCCGAGAAAATTCTTTTTTTTAAAGGCATTAATTCCATTTTTAACCCCTACCCCAGAATCATTTTGGGCTAATACAGTTGTAGGAATTCGGATCAGTCGGATTCCTCGATGAGCCGTTGCTGCGGCATATCCGGCTAAGTCCAATATAGCACCCCCACCAATGGCTAGTAAGTAGGAGTGACGGCACAATCCCACTTCATTAATAATCTGGTGAATTTCCTCTAACTGTTTGGGATTGTTCTTGGCAGCTTCTCCACCAGAAACAATAACTGGATTTGCGCTTAAGGTTAAGGCGTTTTCATATCGCTTAGTATAGGCGGCTATTTGCTCTGGCAGTTCTTCATGATAATGTAATAGTCCTGAATCTATAATAGCGATCGCTTTTTTCGTCCCTCTCTCCCCATCTGCTGTTACTACTTGCGCCAGCAAAGCATTATCTAAATCAAACACCCCTGTCGTAAAGTGAACGTTATAAGTAAAGGTAACGCGAATCTGTTGATTGATTGGTTGTAAATTTAATCTGGCTTTTCCCGCTCGGCTAATCGTCATTGTTTTTTTAAGTGACAGCAAACAGTTGTGCTAATCCCATTGAGATAGGCAGCAGAAGTAGCACCAATAATCCGAAAGGCAGCCCCGCAAAACCAGCCGCAATTGTTGCATCTAAGACAATCAACGACAACACACCAGCCTTTACCGCCGTTCGGATTTGTTCGGGCATGGGTTCACGGGCAGCTTTTACAAATGGTGGCATTACCCGAAAAGATAATAAAGCAGCGAATGGCAGGGCGGTAATAATTTCATAATTTGGCAATAGTCCTAATCCTAGAATACCACTAATTACTACCCCAATCAGCAGTAAAGCTACAACTCCTGTAATCTTTTTTCCACCTTGGACTTCCCCCTGACTAATGGCAGTGATTGCCGCAATATAAACAATAGGAATCAGGGCTAAATACCAGCGTTCCTCTACCATTGCGGGTAAAACACTTACACCTAGTAGTAAGTTGCCACCGCGACATAGCCCCATATTCAGAGGACCAAAAAAAGTATGATGTTTGGCGAGGGCGTCATAACTCAAAGCCTCACCCGCAATAATTGCGGCTAAAACACCACTCACCCAGGAAACCTGTGCAGCCGCCACGACACCGATACCTAACAGCACAGTCCCCAGCACAGTTGCCCCCTGACGCGAGGCGCGACTACTCGGAATTGGTCGTTCTGGGCGTTCTTTAGCATCGAGTTCAGCATCAAAGACATCATTAAAAACAACGCCACCGCCGTATAAACCCGTTGTTGCTATTAGCAACCAAACCAAAGGAAGCAGTTGAATAAAAACCCCTTGCCCAGTGATTACCTGATCAAAAATAATCGCCGCTCCAGAAGCCGCAAATCCAACCAAAATATCAGCCCAAGCCGTCACAATATTGGCAGGGCGCATTAATTGTAAATAAGCCCACCCACCCTGAGAACTCAAACCTGCCCCATTCACTCCATACCTCCTCTTCCTCTCTCCGGTGCGTTCTCTGTGTTTCTGTGGTTCGTTTTTCTCTACTCAATCAACACATCATAGTCCTGAACGGACTCAATACCCGGTTCCTGCCCCCGCAACACAGAATTACCATTAAACAACTGACTTTGGTCAATCGCTGATGGATTAAGCCAATCTTCTGCTTTCATCACCCCAGTTTGGCTATAAGCCGCCAAAGCATTTTCATAACAAACTGCCCGTACATGATCGTCCGGAATCCCCCGTTGTAGCATCAATCGAGCAGTCTTCGGCACAGCTAACGGATCACTCATTCCCCAATCGGCGCTACTATCAACGATGATGCGCTTACACCCATATTGACGTACAACCTCCACCATCCTAGCATTACCCATCTTCGTCATTGGGTAAATTGTAAAAGCTGCCCAAAAACCGCGACTTAGCACTTCCTCAACGGTTTCTTCATTATTGTGGTCAATAATCACCTGGGACGGATCTAATTTATGTTCAAGGCAACGATCCATACTGCGACTTGTGCCTGCCTTTTTGTTGCGGTGGGGTGTATGGATTAATACTAACATATCCAGTTCTTTGGCTAAATCGAGCTGCTGACGAAAATACTTATCTTCCGCATCCGTCATGTCGTCGTAGCCAATTTCACCAATAGCAACAACACCTTCCTTACAGGCATAAAGTGGCAGCAGTTCCATCACTTCTTCTGCCAACGCTTCATTGTTAGCTTCCTTCGGATTTAACCCAATTGTGCAATAATGTTTGATACCAAATTGACTGGCACGAAAGCGTTCCCATCCGACAATACTGCTGAAATAATCCTTAAATGTTCCAATATTAGTACGGGGTTGCCCTAGCCAGAAGGATGGCTCAATAACAGCAACAATGCCATACTCCCGCATGGTGAGGTAATCGTAACTCGTGCGGGAACTCATGTGAATGTGGGGGTCAATGAACATCATGGGCAAGGTATTCATGATTACTTGTTTTGGCTGGATAGGTTTTGGCTGGATAGGTGGTGTTGGCTAAAGCTGTCCCACGTTAAATTACCGTTTTGAATTAAAGATTGCAAGTCTGGGCGACTGGCAAGAAGGGCTTGGGTTTGGGGTGAGGATGATTGGGAACAAGCTAAGGCAGCAGCTTGTTGTTGGGCGATATCCGAGTCAGATAGAACTTTTTGTAAGTCGGATGCGATCGCATCATCAACAAATCCCCCTACAACTCGCCACAGTTCCGGTGTTACGGGGCGTTTAGCTGACCAGCGTTCGTGGGCATAATCGACTAACATCTGAGCTAATTGTGGGTTAGCGCGTTCATCTAATCCCTGAATGAGATACAAGGGACTCCCGATGAAAACGGCTTTTAGAACCATTTGATTCCAAGCGATATCATCGAAATACTCGGCAGGGTAAGGATTTCTCAGTGCCACAGCATTGAAAACCGTCGTCATATTGCTGCGAACCCCTTCCGCCGCTTGTGCCTTGTGTTTTTCAGGATAAGGTAATAACGGTAAACTTTGATACAGCGCGACTAACTCCCCTTCATCGGCAGTAGTGAAAACCTTATTAAGCGTCTGTACATAGGTTTCGGCGCGATACTCCGGCGGAGTCGCTACGCGATCGCATGGCAGAGATAATACTAAAAGCGTGCGACCCGCCTGATCTACAGTCCAATGACCAGCAAACCAACCAGGGCGTACTTCCTGTGCTGCTTCCAAGTCCTCTACACTCAGATCCAGAGCCTGTTTGCCTATGTAACGCGGCACAGCGCTAAAGGCAGTAAAGAATACCCGTTCAGGGGCACCTTGAGCAATTTTTTCCTGCTTCTGCTCTAGCCAACTCAGACTTTCCTGAGAAACACGCTCTGAAAGCCAGCGGTGCAGTAGTTGTTTGTCCATTTACCAAACTCCTGACTCCTCAACGGGCGAATTATACTGGCTTACCTCCACTTCGTGAAGGTTGAAGCTGTAGCCTCTCGCTTGAAGGTGGCGTTTGTGCTATTCATTATGCGTCCTCATCACGCGGTGGGGTAAACCTCACCCCCCAACTCCAGGAGTCACGCTAGGATGTTTACATAAGTTAACAATTCTGGCGCAACCATGATTAATCTAATCGAATCCACAAAAGACTACTGGAGAAAGCTAGACGAGTTAGAAGCCGCCTACAAGCGAGGCGATGTCTCCGTTGAGGAAGTCGATGTGAGAGTGGCTCAACTCATGGATGAACTCGGTCATGAACGTAGAGTCACCTTACGCTATATAAGGCAAAGTGTGCTAAGGCTTTGGCAAGAGCAACGAGAAACCTTACTTGGCTTCGCTTTTCTGGCAATTTTGACCTATGCTTGGTTTATCTACAACTAGGCTCTACCAAGTTGTAGAAAGAATAGGTGAATAATGGAAAAAGCTACATTTGGAGCAGGCTGTTTCTGGGGAGTCGAGGCAGCATTTCGTCGATTAAACGGCGTTACTTCTACATCCGTTGGCTATATGGGAGGACATTTTCCCAACCCATGCTATTTGGATGTTTGTGCCAGAATTACCGGACATGCAGAAGTTGTGCAAGTGGAGTATGACTCGTCTCAGATTTCCTACAATGACTTGCTGAATGTCTTTTGGTCTATTCATGACCCTACCCAATATAATCGTCAAGGACCTGATCGCGGCGAGCAATACCGCTCGGTTATATTTTTCCACAATCCTGACCAAGAACAAGCCGCCAGAGAATCAAAGCGCAAGCTTCAGATGTCTGGTAAGTATGAACAGGATATTATGACCGAAATCAAACCTGCTTCTGATTACTATTTAGCTGAAGATTATCATCAGCAGTATTACGAGAAAAAAAGATGACATTGAGTTGATTGTCATTTGTCATTTATTAAAGAATCTGATTGGTGCGTTACGCTTCACTCTCCTATGCTTTTGATTCACAAATTGACAATGGATAATGAACAATGGATAATGACCTCTCCTTAAAAGAAGGAGGATTGAATTTAAGGAAAATATTTTTCAATTTCTTCGTAAACGAAGAGGTCTTAGACCCAATTAATCAATTATCAATTATCAATTATCAATTATCCATTGATAAAGGCGGGTTTCGTTGCTCAGCTATCAGTACCAAATTCTCCTAAGATGCTCGCGCCCGCCCCTATGGAATTTTTTCTTCTTATAGCGTTAACTCGCCTGGTTTTCTAGCTGTATGACTAATTTAACGTCGTACTCCTCCTCAAACGCGACTTTTTTATCCTCTAAACTCCAGACTTCTAAGGCGCAGGTATCATTATGCTCTACAGGCACTAGACGCAAACACAGTTCCTTTTCTTCTGGTAAATAATGGCATCTAATTTGAGAAATTGCCCCAATTTGTCGGCGATCAAGAGCAACAGCTAACCGTAATAAAGGACTCAATTCTTTTACTAAATGCCGATAGTATTTGTTGGGTAAATTGCTGTAATTTTCGTGCTTTTTCTTAGGTGAACTCTTGCGATGGTAACGAGCCAGGTTAGCGATAACTTCAATTTCAATATCAGTAAACCCGAGTAATTCCCCGTGGCGAATCAGGTAATAGGAATGCTTATGGTGTGACGAATGACTGACATACAAGCCACAATTGTGCAAAATTGCCGCCGCCCACAACAATTCTCGTGCTTCAGTTCCCCAATTGTGCAGGTGTCCTTTGGTTTGATTAAATAAACTAAGGGCAAAGTTAGCCACCCGTTCACTAGAGGCTAAGTTAACGTGATATTTTTGCGCCACTTTAATTACATTGCGTTTGCGAACTTCGCCTTGATACCGTAATCGGTCTTCAATTAAGCCTTGGGAAAGCATCCAGTCTACGATTACGCCCTCTCGCAAGGCGCGTTCCCCGACGGTGATAGATTCGATATCTAATAGCGTCATGGCTTCTAATAAAATAATCGCACCGGCAACGATAATTTCGGCTCGTTTCTCAGCAAGTCCGGGAAGTTTTTCCCGTTCAGCGCATGGAAGTGAGGCGAGTTGTTTGACAATATCTTTCAGGTCGTTGCGGTAGAATTCATAACCATTCAGGGGAGTAGGTATTATCCCTAAGGTTTCTTTGGCGTGAAGGACGGCTAGGGTTTCAATCGTACCTGAGGTTCCCACTAAACGGGGCTTTTCTCCCGGTTCTATATTCGCTAAGATATCTTCAACGGCACGTTCGAGGCGTCCCCGAATATAGGCTTGTAAGTATTGAAACTCGCGATCGCTAATTGGATCGGTGGTAATGAATTCACGGCTCAAGCGTACTGCGCCGACTTTGGTGCTGGTGAGAGAACGGGGAGCGTGACTATCACCTAAGATTAATTCCGTTGAACCGCCACCAATATCGATGATGATATGAGGCTGGTTATTAAATTCCATTCCCGACAAGACACCCAGATAAATCCGCCGTGCTTCTTCTTGACCGGAAATAAGGTTGACAAATAGCCCTAATTGTGAGTCAACTTCTTGTAAAAAGGTGCGTCCATTGGGGGCTTCCCGTACCGCACTCGTAGCCACAGCAACCAACTGTTCCACCTGGAAACTTTTAGCTAACTCTTGAGAGCGTTGCAACGCCGCGATCGCACGTTTCATGGCTTGGGGGGTTAAATTCCCCGTATGCGGATCACGTTCCCCCAGTCGCACGGTATCTTTTTCTTTGGCGATAATCGTAAACGAAGGAAGCCTGGGATCAATCCGGACGATGACCATGTGAATCGAATTCGTGCCGATATCAATGGCAGCCATTATGCGATCGTTGTCTGTGTTTGGAGTGGAAACTCCTGCCGAATTCCCTTTGGCAGCTAAATCGATCATGCTTGTATCTGGGATTACAACTCTAGCCGTGATGCTATTGACAACAATACCGTTAAACCTGCTTAAATCGACAGTACCAGACTGTTGCGTTATTTTGACATCCTCACCGCCCTACAAGGACGGTGATTCCCTACCAGTCAAACAGCTTGAGCTGAATGTACTCAAGGGTGGGTTGACGGCTCATCACACACTGCCTCAACTGAGGTCTTACACGCGCTCCCCGTCCGTTTATAGTCGTGGGTATGCCCTACCCCGACTCGCTCTATGTTGACCGACGCATTATCATCTCGGTCTTGTTCTACACCGCAGTTAACACAGACAATTGTCCTGATGGAAAGGTCTAACTTGCCCCATCGGTAGCCACATTCAGAACACACTTGGCTGGTGGGTTCCCATCGGTTAATTACCCGCAAATCCCGATTGTGCTTACAGGCTTTCCCTTCACACAATGAGCGGAACTCATACCATCCAGCCTGAGATATTGCCCGTGCTAACTTCCGGTTCTTTAGCATTGCGCCAACGTTTAAGTCCTCTAAGGCGATGATTTGGTTCTCATCCACCACCTTAGTGGATAGCTTGTGCAGGAAATCCCTGCGTTTATCCCTTACCTTGGCGTTGAGCTTGGCTATGCTTACCCTCATCCGTTCCCGTCGTTTACTCCCCCGTTGACGCTTAGCGACGCGGCGTTGGCAACGCTTGAGTTGGCGGTAGAGGCGAGAATAATCAGGAGTATCTACCTTTTCCCCATTGCTACAGGAGGCAAAGGTAGATAGCCCTAGGTCTATCCCTATGGACGGGTTGAGGGCAGGTTTAATTACATGTTCCACCTCAACTACAAAACTGAGGAAGTATCGATTCGCGCAATCCTTAATTACTGTGACTGAACTGGGTTGGGATGGCAGGGGACGGCTCCATTTGGTCTTGATTTCCCCAATCTTAGCTAGGTAAACTTTAGCCGCTTTGATACTAAACCCCCGTTTGGTGAACCGTGCACTTTGGCGATTGATTTTCCGTTTAAACCTTGGTGGGTTGACTTTTTTACCCTTTCGCTCCCCTTTCCGGGATGAGAAAAAATTCTTAAACGCTACCCCTAAATCGGCAACTGATTGCTGGAGAGGAACAACAGAAACTTCCTTCAACCATTCTCTAGCTTGAGTGTTTTTAGCTTGGGTAATGCAAACTTTCTGTAGCTCACTATTGTTGGGTAGCTTGTCTGATTGCTTACACACAGCTAAGGCATCATTCCAGACTACCCGCACACACCCAAATAGTCGCGCCAAAGATCGGCGTTGACCCGATGTAGGATAGATTCGGAACTGATACCTTGACTTCATGCCACTACAGTAGACCACCTAGTATCTTACCACATTGGGATAGCTTGGCTCGGATAAAAAGTCCCCCTTCCAAGGGGAGGCTTCAGACCCAACTTTCCGGTGAACTACCCACACGGCTGTTCCTTCGCTCTTTTGGTCGAGGTCAAGGGTGGGTTTAGAGATCTCCCTGGGGAACGCCTCTGCAGCAGACTTACGTCCACCCTTAACAGGGGGAGGGTTGGGGATGGGTAAGGTTTTCACGTTTACTATGGAAATGGTATAGTTCTGCCCAATTTGGTGAAGATTGTATAAAAGACCTGATCATCAATGCTAACCCAACAACACCCAAACTCAGTACCAACCTGGCTGGCGATCGCGCGGCTTTTGCGCTGGGATAAGCCAGCCGGACGCTTGATTTTGATGGTTCCAGCGCTGTGGGCAGTTTTCTTAGCCGCCCAAGGTACACCCCCGATTCCCTTAGTCGGTGTGATTATCCTGGGAACCTTAGCCACCAGTGCAGCCGGTTGCGTAATCAACGATTTGTGGGATCGAGATATTGATCCGCAAGTCGAACGAACAAAAGAACGTCCCTTAGCCTCTCGCGCCCTGTCGGTTCAAGTGGGCGTGGTTGTGGCGTTAGTAACGATGAGTTGTGCAGGTATCCTTGCCCTTTATCTCAATCCCTTCACATTTTGGCTGTGCGTCGCCGCCGTTCCCGTGATTGTATTTTATCCGTCAGCCAAGCGAGTTTTTCCGATTCCCCAGTTGGTATTATCCATCGCCTGGGGGTTTGCTGTTTTAATCAGTTGGAGTGCCGTTACTGGGAATTTAGCACCCGCCACTTGGTTTTTGTGGGCAGCAACGGTAGCTTGGACTTTAGGGTTTGACACCGTTTATGCGATGTCAGACCGTGAAGATGACCAGAAACTTGGAGTAAATTCTAGCGCCTTGTTTTTTGGAGACTACGCCCCGGAAGCAGTTGGTCTATTTTTTGCCGCTACGGTGGGATTTTTGGCAAGATTGGGATTTGTCATGCAGCTACACTGGGGCTTTTGGGTGGCTTTAGGTGTGGCAATTATCGGGTGGATTTGGCACTATAGGCGACTGCGCCAACCTGATATTCCCAAACCCGTTTATGGAGAAATTTTCTGCCAAAATGTCTGGATTGGTTTTGTGTTACTTGTCGGGATGATTGTGGGTTTGAAACTGTAATTTGATTTCTGTGCATATCTAAGCAATTGTGATCAAAATGTATAGCTATAACCATCTTTACGGTGAATTGGTGTGCAGTAATCCAATCTGATTGACCTCCTCTTTTTGTCAATAACGAACTCGCCACGACCG
>NZ_JAVKEW010000069.1:0-21096 GCF_040226375.1 Coleofasciculus sp. G2-EDA-02
CTCATTAGCTTCCTTTAGGAGTTTAATCAGTCTTTCTTTCTGCTCTTGAGACAGATGATTTTTAGCTGGCATATCCTGGCGACCGCGCTCTTTACCTTGTCTTTATATTATACAATTAAGCTGCGTAGCAGCTTATTACCGAACGCAAGCAGGTAGAAGCCGAGTTGCGCCAAAGCGAAGAACGCCTCAACCTGGCACTAGATGCTGCTCAGATGGGCATTTGGGACTGGAATCTGTTGACAAACCAGATTCGTTGGTCTAAGAGTCATGAAGTGCTGTTTGGTTTAACTCCGGGTACATTTGATGGTAGCGATGCGGCTGTTGAAGCTTGTATTCATCCGGATGACCGAGAAGCCTTTAAAGGCGCCGTGAACCATTCTCGGTTAGAGCAGCATGAGTATGATCAGCAATTTCGGGTGGTTTGGTCTGATGGTAGTATTCACTGGATTGGGGCAAAAGGGAAATTTTTATATGATCAAACGGGTCAAGCGGTGCGGATGCTGGGTACAGTGATGGATATCAGCGATCGCAAAAAAGCTGAAGCCAAAATCCATACCTTGAACGCTGAGTTAGAACAACGAGTAGTTGAGCGCACCCAGGAACTACAGCGTACTAATGAAAACTTAAAACAGGAAATTCAGGAACGCCAACGCGCCGAAGCCGCACTGCACCTGCAAGCTGAACAAGAGCGGTTAACCAGCGCGATCACCCAACAGATTCGCCAGTCTTTAGACCTGAATCAGATCCTCAATACGACAGTAACCCAAGTTCAGCAATTTTTAGCTTGTGATCAGGTGGCGATTTACCGCACTCAGGGCGATGGTACGGGCAAAATTGTCGCCCAAGCCTTAGCGCTAGACTGTTGTGTTCCCCAGGAAAATTCTCTACCTGAGTATATCTTTCCTTATGCCTGTCATCAATTTTACTGTCAGGGTGAAATTCATACCGTCGCCGATGTTGAACGGGATGAGATGTTACCCTGTCTGGCTGATACACTCAGGCAGTGTGGTGCTAAGTCTAAACTCATTGTGCCGATTCTTCAGAACGAAACCCTGTGGGGATTGCTGATTGCTCATCAGTATAAAGCTACTCGAAAATGGCAGCCTGATGAAGCCGAGCTGCTCACGTCATTAACCACTCAAGTCACAATCGCCATCCAGCAGGCTGAACTTTACTCCCAGCTTCAAGCCGAATTAACGGAACGTCAACAAATCCAGCGAGAACGCGATCGCTTGTTTAATCTCTCCCTGGATATACTAATGATTGCCAACTTTGAGGGATACTTGATCGATGTTAACCCAGCTTTAGAGAAAACCTTGGGTTTTACTTGTGACGCCTTAAAAGCCCAACCCTTTATCAAATGGGTTCATCCAGATGATCGGGAAGCGACTCAGGCGCAAATGAAAAAACTCGCCGAGGGGATCACGATCAAGTCTTTTGAGAATCGGTTTCGTTGTCCAGATGGATCTTACAAATGGTTCTCTTGGACAGCCGCGCCATTTTTGGAGGAACGGTTAATTTATGCCGTTGCTCACGATATTACTGAACGTAAACAGGCACAAAAAGCCCTGCAAGAAAGTGAACAACGCTTTCGCACTGTAGCTGACTTTACCTATGACTGGGAGTATTGGCGAGATCCAGATGGAAACTTTATCTATGTTTCTCCCTCATGTCAACGGATCACCGGCTATAGTGCTGAGGAATTCCTCCAGGATGCGCGATTACTTGAGGCAATTGTCCATCCCGATGATCGCCTGACAATTGCTGAACATATACGCGAACAGTTACACAACCCCCATGTCTATTCCACGGACTTTCGCATTATCACTCGCACGGGAGCGAGCCGTTGGATTGCCCACGCTTGTCAACCCGTCTATAGCGCGGATGGACGTTGGTTGGGTCAACGGGCAAGTAACCGCGATATTAGCGATCGCAAGCAGACTGAAGAGGCACTCTACCACCGCGAACAACAATTTAGAGCGTTGGTGGAAAATTCACCAGATATTATAGCACGGTTTGACCACCAATTGCGTCATCTCTATGTGAATCCGGCAATAGAACAAACAACGGAACTCTCCCCCAAAAACTTTATCGGTAAAACCAATTTGGAGTTGAGAATGCCGCCAGAGAAAGCCCAGTTTTGGAATCAAGCGCTGCAATCTGTCTTGAGCACTGGACAAGAAAAGCTCATTGAATATGACTTTTCCACACCTAGTGGCATGAAATTTTTTCACTCTCACATCGTACCTGAGTTTAATTCCGATGGCACGATTCGGTCAGTGTTAAGCATTAGCCGCGACATTACGGCGCATAAACAGATAGAAGTGGCGCTGCAACAAGCCAAAGACGCCGCCGAGGTGGCGAATCGGGCGAAAAGTGAATTCCTGGCAACGATGAGCCATGAACTCAGAACCCCCCTTAACGGCATTTTAGGATATGCTCAACTCCTGCAAACCGATACCAATTTAACCGAAAATCAACGGGATAATTTAAGCATTATTCACCAATGTGGCGAACATTTGCTCACGCTGATTAATGATATTTTAGACCTCTCCAAAATTGAATCCCAAAAATTAGAACTTAATCCGACAGAGTTTCATTTACCGAATTTTCTCAGCAGCATTGCCAATCTTTTTCGGCTGCGTGCTACCCAAAAAGAAATTGATTTTACTTACGAACTTTTATCTCCTCTCCCCCAAGGCGTTATCGCTGATGAGAAAAGACTGCGACAGATATTGATCAACTTACTCAGCAATGCGGTGAAGTTTACGGATCAAGGTAGCGTGACGTTTAGAGTTGGCTATGTTGAAGATGGGGGAGATGAGGGAGATAACTCAAAACTTAAAACTTCCCCAATTACCAGAATTCGTTTTCAAGTTGAAGATACGGGGATTGGCATAGATCCGAACAAATTAAGCGAAATCTTTTTACCCTTCCATCAAGTTAGCGATTGCACCCACGCGGTAGAAGGCACGGGATTGGGGCTTGCTATCAGTCAGAAGCTGGTTCAGCTTATGGGTAGCGCGATTCAAGTTAGCAGTAATTTGGGTCAAGGTAGTGTATTCTGGTTCGATTTAGAGTTGTCTGACGTTTCCCCAGGACAAGCATCGGCACAATTGTGCCCTCGACGACTTATCGGTGTTAAAGGACAACAGCAAAATATTCTCATTGTTGATGATAATGCCGTTAATCGCTCTCTATTGCGACAACTGCTAGAACCGTTCGGGTTGAACATTTTTGAAGCCGTCGATGGTCAAGATTGTTTACAAAAGGCAGTCGATGTTCAGCCTGATCTGATATTAATGGACTTAATCATGCCAGGACTAGATGGCTTGACAGTAACGCGGCGACTGCGACAATTGATCCAACTCAAAAAGGTGATTATTATTGCTATATCCGCTAATGTTTTTGAAACGACTAAGCAGGAAAGTTTAGCGGCTGGATGCCAAAACTTTCTCTCAAAACCTGTGCCAATCCAGCAACTCCTAGAATTACTGATTGTCCATTTAGGTGTTGAAGGAATTTATGAAGAACATCGAGATTCCCCAACTATTGAACTGGAAACCAAGGATATACCCCTTGTTCCTCCACCCCCCTCGGAACTAGCGATTTTGTGGGAACTCTTGGAAATGGGGGATATTCAAGGAATTATTGACCAATCACAGCATTGGCAAAAAGAAAACAATGATTGGGTTCCCTTTGCCACACAGATACGTTCTCTGGCTAAAGATTTCCAGTTACCAAAAATTGAGCGAATTCTAAATCAATACACCTGATAAGTAATAATAATTCATAAGTCATTTAAAGTGCCTATTATGTGCGGATTTAGTCGTATATCCTATAGAGGGTATTTTAGAAAAACTCTTACCATTTTCCCCTCTTACCCTCCTCCCCTTAATTACTATGGATAATCAAACATCTGAAACCAGCCGACTTTTGATCGTTGACGATCAACCTCACAACCTGGGAATATTATTTGATTTCTTGACTCAATCCGGATTCAAGATATTTGTTGCTTTAGATGGTGAAAGTGCAATTAAACGAGCCGAAGTAACTAAACCGGATTTAATCATTTTAGATATAATGATGCCGGGAATTGATGGATTTGAAGCCTGCAAACGGTTGAAAGAAAATCCATCCACTCAAGACATTCCCATTGTTTTCATGACAGCGCTTTCTGACACAGTAGATAAAGTCCAGGGATTTAATCTTGGTGCAGTCGATTATATCACTAAGCCCATTCATCAGGAAGAAGTTTTGATCCGAATTCAAACTCACCTCAGACTCCATAACCTGCAAAATCAACTGCAAAAGAAAACAGAGGAACTCGCGCACCTTAATCAGAATCTGGAAGAAATTGTGCAAGCGAGAACTCAACAACTCATTGAACAAGAGAAAACAGCTTTGATTGGACGGCTTACTCAAGGAATTGTGCATAATTTAAGAAATCGCATTCAGCTTATTTTATCTTACAAATGTTTGGCAACTGGAGAAATGACCGGAGAAGATATTTCTCAAAAAATGACACTCGCTTATGTTGATAAGATGGCTGAAGCTGCCTGGGATATGAGTAAAATACTGGATAATCTCATGCATAAAAGTATAATGGATCACTCCTTGGAGTTAACTCCACTCAATATTAATGAAATTTTAAATAAAGAACTAGATTTTTGGCAGGCTAATCTCCAGTTTAAACATCAGGTAAAAAAATGCTATTTCTGGGATGATACTATTCCATCAATTCCTTTAGTCTATACTGAAATATCTCAAATTTTTGATAATTTAATCAGTAATGCTCTAGATGCTATGTGGGGTAAGCCGGAACAAAAGTTAACAATTATCACCCGACAAGACGAAGAAAACGTTTACATTGATGTTCAAGATACAGGCTGTGGTATAGCTCCAGAAAATCTAGCCAAAATTTTTGACCCGTTTTATACAACTAAACCATTTAAAGGTGAAGAAAAACAGGAAAATCAACCCACAGGTACAGGACTGGGTATTTATACTTGTATGCAGATATTAAAAGGTTTTGGGGGTGAGATAAAAGTAACCAGTGAGATTAACAAAGGGAGCATTTTTACTGTAAGAATACCAAAAAAAAACAGTCAAAGAAATGAATCATAAAATAGCTCAAGGCAACCTGCTAGTTGTTGAAGATAATCCAACGAATCTAAGTTTTCTGTTTAATTATTTGACAAAATCTGGCTTCAAGGTACTTGTCGCCACGGATGGGGAAACGGCGATCCAGCGAGTTGAAGCGGCTCAACCTGATCTGATCCTGCTGGATGTGATGATGCCTGGAATTGATGGATTTGAGGTATGTAAACGACTGAAAAGTAATCCCTCAATGCGGGATATTCCAGTCATTTTTATGACAGCACTATCAGATACAATCAAAAAAGTTCAGGGATTTGAAATTGGCGCGGTTGATTATATTACGAAACCGATTCAGCCGGAAGAGGTTGTCAGCCGAATCCAGACTCATCTGACCCTACGAAACCTGCAAAAGGAACTGCAAGTCAAAAATGAACACTTGTTACAATCCCAACAGCAAGAAAAGCAGAGATCTTTGGAACTTGAAAAGGCGCTACAAAAGCTGCAAGAAACTGAAGTTAAACTGATTCAAGCTGAGAAAATGTCCTCCTTTGGCAAAATAGCAGCGGGTATTGCTCATGAAATTAATAATCCCATCAATTTCATCTACGGAAATCTTTATCACGCCAATGAATATATTCAACAACTTTTTGATTTAATCACGCTTTATCAAGAAACTTATACCCATCCGACCGAGAAAATTACTACCCAAATCCAGGCGATTGAGTTAGAGTTTATTCAATCCGATTTACCTCAACTTCTGGACTCTATGCAGGTGGGTGCTGAGCGCATCCGCAAAACTGTATTGTTGCTCAAGAATTTTTTTCATCTGCATGAGGCTGAGTTAAAGTTCATTGATATTAATCAAAATATCGATAACACACTCTTGCTCTTACAGTACCACTTAGATGCTAAACCGGGACGACCTAGGATTAAGGTAATCAAAAACTACAGCAATTTACCTCAAGTCAAATGTTATGCTAGTCAGCTCAACCAAGTGTTTATGAATATCCTGACTAATGCTATTGATGCTTTAGATGAGAAGTATGGCAGACGGGGGAGTAATTTGGGGTCAATTAGAAGGGATGAGGGAGAGGAGGGGGAGGAGGGAGAATTTTTGCGATCGCGACTCCATCAGGAACAATCCCTAACCCCTAGGATTTGGATTAGTACAGAGATTGTCGAACAGACAAATATTATTATCCGTATTGCCGATAACGGATTAGGAATAACAGAAGATATACGCAAGAGGATATTCGATCCCTTCTTTAGCACCAAACCAGTCGGTTCTGGAACGGGTTTAGGATTGACGATTAGTTACCAAATCATCGTGGAAAAGCACCAAGGTCAATTACTTGTCACGAGTGAAATGGGAAACGGTACAGAGTTTGTGATTGAAATTCCCATTCAGTCGTGACGCTCCTTACGTCGCTAACGCCCCTACTTAACGGGGAAAATCCTCAGCATCAATACAGGTGGCTAGCGCACTTGGCAAAGAAAAATCAATTTCGCGACTCAAACCAATTACGCATTCGGAAAAACGCAAGGGGCGAATAGTGCTGCGACAGTTCGCCAGCACCAAGAGTGGATCAGAGCCTTGAGTACGCTGGTTAATATTAACCATACAGCTTGCCAATTCCTTGGGACGCCGGACGCGCATACAAGCAAATAAGGCTTCATCAGCAGCAACTGGCGTTAACTCCTCGATTTTCAGGACACACAGAGATAAATCCTTGGGATAAAGCGCCTCAGCACAAGTTCTTGCTGCATTTTCCCTAGAGATACCCGCACGCAAGAGTTCTGCGGCGCAGATTTGAAACTGATCGACACCAGCACTCACAGGAGTAGTAGGAAAGGCTAGGGTGAATAAACTCGCTGTAACTAGCGGACTAGCACACATTTGCCAAAAATGACGACGGCTAACGCGATTTTTCCTGTTCATAGTGGGTTTTCTGGTGAACGATATCCTAGGCTAGGATAGCCGATTTGCAGCAGTTTTCAAGTAAATGAGGGGAAAACACGGGGAAGCTGGGGGAGCATATCATCTCCTGAGAAAGGATCAACCGATAGGAATAGGGTTAAAGTAGAGAAATAGGCTTGATCAGCTATCATCCGCAGGAGCCTCACGCTGAAATCTTTGATGAGCGCGTTGATCTGAATGCGGGATCTGCCCTTGGGGGTTCAATGCCCCTGAGATAGACAAAGCCCTAATGTATTCCCTTAACACATCACTCTGAGTCCTTTCTGTGATGCGGCAATATTACTCAAAGTGCTGATTTTCTCTATCGGATATGCGAAGAGATATACTTTTTATCTATTGCAAAATTACGTACACCTGCAATACAATAGTAGCATGAAACTTGCTCACCAGTTCAAGCTATTGCCGACCTATTTGCAGCGTTGCCGCATAAATAAGTGGCTCGATATGCTGCGCTGCCAATACAACTATCTGTTGGCAGATAGGTTCGACTGGTGGCAGATGAACCGCTGCCCTGTTAATACTTGCCCATTAATTTGTAGTATTGCTAAACCCAGAGAACAACCTGAATACTATGGTCAGAAACGCTCTCTGGTATCTCTCAAAAAAGAGAGGGAATGGTACGCGGATATTCACGCTGATGTCCTACAGGACATGGTGAAGCGAGTAGACCTGGCGTTCAAAAGGTTTATCAGGGGAGACAGCAAAGGTAAGCGTAGCGGCAAACCAAGGTTTAAAGGTAAAAACCGTTACCGGACTTATGCTTACTCTAGAGTTAAACCTGATTGCATCCAGGGTAATCGAATCACTTTACCTAAGCTAGGTGAGGTTAAATTAATCCAGCATCGCCCTATTCCCGATGGGTTTACCATTAAACGAGCTTATGTTACAAAAAAGGCTGACGGCTTCTATGTGACTTTAACCTTAGAAGATAAATCTGTACCTGATACTCCAACCATCGACATCCAGCCAACTGAAGCCAACAGTATCGGGGTAGATGCTGGGCTAGAATATTTCATTGCTTGCTCGGATGGTGACACCAAAGAGCCTCCTAGGTTTTACAGACACTCTGAAGAAAAATTAGGGAGACTTCAAGCCAAACGGGAATTAAGACCGAAAGGCTCGACCTCCCGTCGTAAGCTCAACGAGCGTATAGCCAAGCTTCATCAAAAAATTGCCAGACAGAGGAAACAATGGCATTTTGAGTTAGCTGGCGAATTGGTAAATAAGGCGGATGTCATCTTTATCGAAGACTTAAAAATTGCTAACCTGATCCGACGCAACAAGCCTAAACAAGCTCTTGATGGAACATTCCTGGCTAATGGGCAGGCTGCCAAATCGGGTCTAAACAAAAGTTTTGCTGATGCTGGGATAGCTGGGTTCCTGAATGAAATCTTGCCTGACAAAGCCGCGAAAGCTGGTAGGCAGGTGATTAAGGTTAACCCAGCAGGTACATCGCAATATTGTGCAAATTGTCTAAACGAAGTTCCTAAAGAATTATCTGATCGCTGGCACAGTTGCCCTCATTGCGGTATCCAAATGCCACGGGATGTTAACTCTGGGATACTTATTAAAAAAGTGGGGTTGGGCGTTCGCCTCACTATAAAACGCGAATCCCGTAAAGGGAGGAGAAGCCTACAGATTAGCCCTTCGACTACGCTCAGGGCTAATCTTTGATTGACTGTAGGAGTACGTCACGACTTACACGGGAAATGCTGCAAGCACAACAGGTCTTATGCGATCGCTATCACCTTCACCATCCCTTTGGCAATAACCCTGGACGCCAAACCTGGTTGGCGTTTGACCATTCTGTATCCCCGCCAGAATCGGTGATTGTTAAGCTGTTGGCATTTAACCCTCAGATGCAGTGGGATGAGTTTAAGTTGTTTGAACGCGAAGCTCAGGTTCTCCAACAGCTAACCCATCCTCAAATTCCCCGCTATCGGGATTATTTTTCTTTGGATAGTCAGGTAGGAGAGGGCTTGTATTGGTTCGGATTAGTCCAACAATGCATTCCGGGGACTTGCCTACGGCAACTATTAGATCAAGGTAAACGGTTCAGCCAAGAGCAAGTGAAGGGTATTGCTGAATCGGTGTTAGAGATTCTAAGTTATTTGCATGGCTTACAGCCTCCGGTGCTACATCGGGATATCAAACCCAGTAACTTAATTTTGGCGGATGATGGGCAAATATATCTGGTCGATTTTGGTGCGGTGCAAAATCGGGCGGTGACAGAAGGGGTAACGTTTACGGTGGTGGGAACGACGGGCTATACTCCCTTGGAACAGTTTTGGGGAAAGGCTGTACCCGCCTCAGATTTGTACGCTTTAGGCGCAACCTTAATTCATTTACTCACTGGGATTACCCCGGCTGACTTACCCCAACAAGATTTACGGATTCAATGGAGCGATCGCGTTTCGGTTGATCCCCAGTTGATTCGTTGGATAGACGCCTTGACTGCACCAGATTTAGACGAGCGATTTAGGAGTGCGGCTGAGGCGCTCTTAGCACTGAATCACCATCGTTATCCCCAACGTTCCCTAACTAATCTACCTCAACCTAAGGGTAGCCGCGTTCAGCTAAAGAAATCACCCCAGCAGCTTAGCCTGAAAATTCCCCAACCCAAGCGATCGCTCCTGGAGATTCTCAAACTAGGGGGTGACTTACTGCTCACGGCTTGTTCACTCCCGCTTTTATTACTATTCGGGTTAATCTTTTTAGGATTAGGCATCGGAGTATTTTCCACCTTATCCCAGAATGGCACGTTATTTCTTCTCCTGCTCCCCCTGGTTGCGTTTATGGGATGGCTCTGGCGGGATACCAACCAGGAGTTAGGCAAAGTGCAAGATGAAGTCGCCTATAATTTGCGTCATCTGTTCGGGTGTTATTGTCTTGACTTGACTCAAGAACATTTCATTATTGAACGAGAACTGTTTGGGTTAACCTATCAGCGTCATATCGGTCAAGTTGCTGACATCAAAAGCATCCAATTGATTCCCTTTACAGAGATCCGGCTCGAAAATTGGATGATTTCCTATTCCTTCGGTGAAACCTTAACCGAAAACGAGCGGCGCTGGTTAGTTCAGGAACTTCAAGGATGGCTTTTCTGAATTATCAATTATCAATTATCAATTATCAATTATCAATTATCAATTATCAATTATCAATTATCAATTATCAATTATCAATTCCCTGTTTCCTATCTAATAAGGAATGACAAATGATAAAACAACTGTTAGCACAACGTTATCAACTCGAAAAAAAATTAGGACAAAATGCGGGGCGTCAAACTTGGTTAGCCCAAGATATTTGCCTGTCACCGCCGCAACCCGTCGTGGTGAAGCTGTTAGCGTTTAATCCTCAGATGCATTGGGATGAGTTAAAGCTATTTGAACGAGAAACGCAAGTTCTTCAGCATCTTAATCATCCCCGAATTCCCGATTGTCGCGGTTCCTTTACCATCGAAAAGCAACTGGGCGAGGGGTTACCTTGGTTTGGCTTAGTCCAAGACTATATTCCTGGGGACTCTTTGCAAACGCTATTAGATCAGGGAAAACGATTCACAGAAGCGGACGTTTGTCAAATTGCCGAGAGTATTTTAGAGATTCTTATTTATATGCATGAACTCTCGCCCCCTGTATTTCACCGTGATATTAAACCGAGTAATTTAATTTTAGGTCAGGATGGACAGATTTATCTGGTTGATTTTGGTGCCGTACAAGACCGAGCAACAGCAGAAGGTGTAACATTTACAGTAGTGGGAACCAGTGGCTATGCACCACCAGAACAACTTTGGGGAAAAGTGGTTCCCGCCTCGGATCTCTATGGATTAGGGGCGACATTAATTCATTTGTTAACGGGAATAGCACCGGCTGATTTACCCCAACATCAGATGCGCTTACAATTTAGCCATTGTGTTAATCTCACTCCCCATTTTTCCCAATGGTTGGCACGTCTGACAGAACCGGCACCAGAACGACGGTTTACTGGGGCGCGTCAAGGGCTATTGAGTTTAAAATCAGGTAGAGACTCACAGAGAAATCTGGCGCACTCATCGCGCGATCGCGTGCGTTATGGTCGTCTAGCTGGCTTGACCGAAAATTGGGGATACAAGCCCCGTCCTTATAGGGCGGCTTTTTATTTGATAAATCGTCCTGTTATTTTGTCAAACAGTTGTATAATGGTGTTAGGAGGTGATGCAATTGTTTAATTTAACCTACGAGTTCAAACTTAAGCCAACTAAAAATCAAGTAGCCGTTTTTGAAGAATGGCTAGAAAGATGCCGCAAAGTTTACAATTATGCCCTTTGTGAGCGCAAAGACTGGTTTAAATCCCGTAGCTGTCAAATTAACGCTTGCTCACTCCGATCTGAATACATCATCCCGGCTGATACTAAACGCCCTACATACGCAAGTCAATGCCGTGGTTTAACCGTTGCACGGGCTAACATTCCAGCGCTTAAAGCCGTCCAAGTCCATGTACTACAGCAGACACTTAAGCGCCTAGAAAAAGCGTTTGTCGGTATGTGGGAAAATGGACACGGGTTCCCACGGTTTAAAAAAGTTGGGACAATGCGGTCATTTGTGTTTCCTCAGTTAGGCGTTGAGCCAATCCAAGGGAGCGCGGTTAAATTGCCCAAGATTGGGTTAGTTAAATTTAACCAATCGCGCCCAATCCCAGAAGGGGCAACCATCAAGCAAGCCCGTGTGGTTAAACGTGCATCTGGTTGGTATGTCATGCTAACCCTACAGTGGGATCTAGATGTGC
This sequence comes from Coleofasciculus sp. G2-EDA-02, assembly GCF_040226375.1. Classification (NCBI taxonomy): domain Bacteria; kingdom Bacillati; phylum Cyanobacteriota; class Cyanophyceae; order Coleofasciculales; family Coleofasciculaceae; genus Coleofasciculus; species Coleofasciculus sp. G2-EDA-02. The sequence goes on from NZ_JAVKEW010000069.1 coordinate 11,843, forward strand.
CTCAGCCAACACCCCACGGGGAAGCGATAGGGATAGATGTAGGGATTAGTCATTTTGTCGCTGTGTCTAACGGGAAATTATTCCCTAATCCCAAGCCTTTTAGGAAACTTGAAAACAAGCTTAAATTGCTGCAAAAGCGAGTATCTAAAAAGCGCTTAGGAAGTAATAACCGGAAAAAAGCACAAGCCAAAGTAAGTCGATTGCATGAACGGATAGCCAACATCAGAAAAGATTACCACTGGGAGTTAGCTCATAACCTTTGTGATTGGGCGGGTATGATATTCGCTGAATCACTTAACCTTAAGGCGTTAGCCAAAGGGATGCTAGGTAAACATTGCCTAGATGCTGGCTGGGGTCAATTCTTGCAAATACTAGAGCAATGCTGCTTTAAACGTGGTGTATTTTTCCTCAAAACTGATGCTAGGAAAACAAGTCAGATATGCCCCAACTGCCTAACAGAAACGGGTAAAAAGTTGCTATCCCAGCGCATCCATTCATGTGGTCATTGTGGCTATACAACCGATAGAGACGTTGCAGCCGCTCAAGTAGTCTGTATTCGTGGACTTGCAGCCGTGGGACACACGGTCAAGATGCTTTCTGAGGGTAAATTCACTGGAATCCCTATGACGGAAGAATCCCCGCTCTTATAGGGCGGGGATTGTCAACTTCTCCCGTAGCTTGACCAGCTTTCCCTAGGATATGCCGGGGGAATCTGACAAAGCCATTAAGATAGAGAAACATGGCACAACTGCAAAGCAAGCGAGTAACAGATGACCTCAACTCTGCTCAAAACTCCACCTCTAAATGCCCCAACCCTTGAGACATTACCTAATGGTCTAACCATTGTGGCAGAGCAGATGCCTGTCGATGCGGTTAACCTGAATGTCTGGGTGAATGTGGGTTCTGCCGTTGAATCTGACCCGATTAACGGTATGGCACATTTTCTCGAACACATGGTTTTTAAGGGAACACCACGCCTAAACAGTGGCGAGTTTGAGCGGCTGATTGAAGAACGTGGTGCAGTGACCAATGCGGCAACGAGTCATGATTACACCCATTACTACATCACCACAGCACCGAAGGATTTTGCTCAACTCGCGCCCTTGCAACTGGATGTGGTGTTAAATCCTCTGATTCCCGATGACGCCTTTGAACGGGAACGGTTAGTGGTGTTAGAAGAAATTCGGCGTTCGGAAGATAGTCCCCGTCGCCGCACCTTTCGGCGGGCGTTAGAAACCAGCTTTGACTACCTCCCCTACCGTCGCCCGGTACTTGGACCGACATCTGTGATTGAATCCTTAACCTCTCAGCAGATGCGAGACTTTCACAGCACCTGGTATCAGCCCAAAACGATGACAGCCGTAGCGGTGGGCAATTTACCCGTGGAGGAGTTGATTGACACAGTAGTGCAGGGATTTGCCCACGTAGGGGCGAAGCTTATGCGCCCAGATTTATCGGTTGTCGGTCAAAATCCCAACGCGAATGCTTCACCCAATCCCCAATCATCCCGTCTTACCTATAAGCCAGAAGCGCCGTTTACCGACATTGTGCGCCAAGAGTATGTAGACTCGACATTACAGCAGGCGCGATTGGTCATGGTTTGGCGAGTACCGGGATTAAAACAGTTGGAGAGTACCTATCCGTTAGATGTTTTAGCCGCTATCTTAGGACAGGGGCGGATGTCGCGGTTGGTGCGAGATTTGCGCGAAGACCGTAAACTGGTGACTCATATTGGGGTGAGTAATATGACTCAGCAGCTACAGGGGATATTTTACATTTCCGCCCAGCTTCCCACAGAGAACTTGGAAATTGTGGAAGCGGCGATTGGGGAACATATTCGTCGGTTACAAACGGAATTCGTCGATGGAGCGGACATTGCCAGAATTAGCACCCAGGTGGCGAATCGATTTATTTTCAGTAATGAGAAACCGAGCGATCGCACCAGTCTATATGGTTATTATCACTCCCAATTAGGTGATTTAACCCCAGCATTAAATTATCCGGCTCGCATTCAAGCCGTCAATGCCCACGAGATTCAACAGGCTGCCCAGGATTATCTGGCAACGGATGCGTATGGTATTGTGACGATGAAACCAGCGTAAATAGACGGGAAGAGATAACGGGACGAGATAAATAAGATAATAGGGCACGGCATTGCCGTGCCCCTACCACAATTTAGGGATAATTGATAATGATGAAACCTCTAAGTAATCGCACTAAAATCGTTGCTACCATTGGTCCTGCAAGTAATTCACCAGACATCCTCAAGCAAATGGTGCAAGTGGGAATGAATGTGGCACGGTTGAACTTCTCCCATGGTAGCTATGATGACCATGCTCACACGATTTCTTTGCTACGCTCTATTGAAGAGGAATTAGATACACCGATTACGTTACTCCAAGACTTACAAGGACCGAAAATTAGAGTCGGGAAACTGCCCGATGCACGACTTGATCTGGTTCAAGGAGAATTGATTTCCTTAGTTCCCATTTCGGAATTCAATCATCAACCGAAAACAGTTGCTATCGACTATCCCCACTTGGCTCAAGAAGCAGAACCCGGAGTGCAGATTCTGCTGGATGATGGACTCTTAGAGCTTCGGGTTGAGGAAATTGAGGGCAATAGTGTTAAGTGTCAAGTCGTCGAAGGGGGGATACTCAAAAGCCGTAAAGGTGTTAACCTGCCCGGATTGAGCCTAAATCGCTTACCCTCAATGACAGACAAAGACCGACAAGATTTGGAATTTGGCATTGCTCAAGGGGTAGACTGGGTGTCCTTAAGCTTTGTTCGTTCTGCGGAAGATATCCGTACTCTCAAAGGATTTCTCCAGCAACACAATGCTTCATCCCTACCTGTGATTGCCAAAATCGAAAAACCTCAAGCGATCGCGAACTTAGAAGCCATTATTAATGAAAGTGACGGTATCATGGTAGCACGGGGAGATTTGGGTGTAGAAATGAGTCCGGAAAAAGTCCCGTTTCTGCAAAAGAAAATTATTCGGATTTGTAACCAAAAGGGGATTCCGGTAATCACAGCCACCCAAATGCTCGACAGTATGATTAATAATCCCCGTCCAACTCGTGCTGAAGCCAGTGATGTGGCTAATGCAATTATTGATGGCACCGATGCGGTGATGCTTTCCGGGGAGTCAGCCGTGGGTAAATATCCACTTAAAGCCGTGACAATGCTAGCCCGTATTGCCACGGATGTGGAACCAGAAATTAAGTTTGTCAACTATCCCCCAGCCGCAACCAGTGAAGCCAATGCCCTGAGTGAAGCGCTCAACACGATTGATAAGATTATGGATTTGCGCTGTATTGCGGCTTTCACCAGTACAGGACACACCGCCAAACTAGCCGCCGCCGAGCGTCCAGGAGTGCCTGTTATTGCTCTAACTCCTAATCTGGAAATTTACCACAACTTGAATTTAGTTTGGGGGGTTAAACCCCTGTTAATCGAGCAAGAAGTTGAGTCTTTTGAAGAGCTAGTTAATCAAGCCCAAACTCAGTTATTAAAACGGAATTTAGTGGTAGCGGGAGACAAGATTTTGATTATCGCTGGGATTCCGACAAAAATCCCAGGCGGAACGAACTTGCTCAACATTCATACGATTAGCGCGTGAATTACCAACACCGTAGCGTAAGCTCAGTGTAGGCTTCAATACTCAAAATTATTGCTTGTAACTTTTGACTTCTTATACCAAATCCGGGTTAGCTGCCCCTGTTATAGCTCAGTCCGCGCATGGGGACGAAAGTTTGTGTAGTTCCGCGATTTCAATCGCCTGTTCAAAAGGGGGTATTCACAAATTGACAATGGATAATGAACAATGGATAATGACCTCTCCTTAAAAGAAGAAGATTAAAATTAAGGAAAATCTTTTTTAATTTCTTCGTAAACGAAGAGGTATTAGACCCAATTAATCAATTGTCAATTATCAATTATTAATTATCCATTGATAAAGGCGGATTGGGTATTATCTGCCGCTAATTGCTATTACGCCAACCAACATTCTATAGTCCGTGTTCTTGATAATCTTCAGAGGACTTCGGATCTAATTCCCAACGCTTCTCATCCCGCCGTTTTAGCTTATCCGTGACTTGCGCCGGTTCTTTTTGAGCGCCTGCCACACCAACTACTCGCTCTATCTCCTGGGTTACATTTTGCTCCGGTGTAGATGCTAAACCCCCAATCGCTTCGTCGCCGCTTACTTTTGCCTGGTAGAGGTTAGCATCTATATCGGTAGTGGTGGGTTCGCCGCTTGCCATACGGTTTCTCGATTCTTCAACCTGACTTTCGTCTGATGATATCGGGTTTGACTGGGATTGGTTTATGTTTTCAGGTTCCATCCATATCTCCTTAGTAGTGGTGTGACACAGCTAATTTGTATAGATTAGCTTTGGTTCTTTCGTAGTAAGGGCTTTAGCCCTATCTTTTGTTAGGTTTCCTTGCGTTTTCCCAACCTACAACCTATTCCTCAATTTTAGCTGTGTCAGTCCAGTAGTAGCGTGGCACACCTAAAATGGTGGATTAGTATTGTAGGGGCGCACGGTGTGCGCCCAATTTCACCGTCAAATCTATTCCACAATTTTAGCTGTACTACGGCAGTAGGTTACTACTCCCACCCAACAGCTTAGCGTTTCCCAGGTAAATCGGTTTATTACCCCAGAGCGAACCCTATTTCTTTCTTTTGAGAGATGACTTTTTCCGGAACCGTTCATAAGCTGAGAATACTTAATCCATAATACCTGTTTAGCCCGTCGTATTATTCGTGGCTGAAAGAATACAAGTCCAATATTTTACCCGATCAAGTCGTTAACAATTCTGATGATGATAACCGATAATAGAGCCAAAAAAGTTGCCATTCTGATTGATCAGAATTTTGAAGATTCCGAGTTTCAAATTCCTTATCAAGCGCTGCAACAAGCAGGGGCACAGGTTGTGGTTCTGGGTTCGCGCATGAATGAAACCTATCAGGGAAAACAAGGGAAGGTTTCGATTAAACCTGATGGTACAGTAACCGAAGCACGTCCAGAAAGTTTCGACGCCGTAGTTATCCCCGGAGGGATGGCGCCGGATACGATGCGAAATAACCCTAATGCCGTACAATTTGTGCAAGGAGCCATGGAGTTGAATAAGCTCGTCGCGGCGGTGTGCCACGGTCCCCAAGTATTAATTGAAGGGGATTTACTTCAGGGCAAAAATGCTACCGGATTTCTCTCCATTCGCAAGGATATGACGAACGCCGGTGCTAATTATGTGGATGAACCTTTAGTGGTGGATGGTAATCTGATTACCTCTCGTCAACCCGGTGATTTGGCAATATTTACCACAGCAATTCTCACCCGATTGGGTTTAGGTATTCCGGATCAAGCGTTACCCGATGAAAAGGATACGACGGCTCAATGGTGGCAATTGGCAGAAGCTTGGGGGGGTAGTAGCAAAAGCGACATTGTTAATGGATTGAATACGGCTTTAGCTGGGGAACGATATGGGCGAAAAGCCTTTGAGTATTATACCCAAAAAGTGGCTGATGTCGAGTTGCGATCGCTACTGCAAGAAATCATCGAAAATAAGCAGCATCACATTATCATGCTGGAAAATCGTTTGAGAGATTTTCAGGCATTTGAATCTATTCCGGAAGTGGCGACAGACGCCTACGCCACCTTACAAAATTGGCTGCAACCAAGCGAAAGTTTATCAATTTTACGCCATGCCTTGGGTGACATTCAAACTGGTGTTGTCGATGCTTATAATCTGCGGAAACAATTCACAGATCCCACGTCAACAGTCCTGTTTACTCAGATTGAAAAGGAGTTGGCAGAATACGAACAGCGTTTAGCCCAACTTTATCACAATCGCCTCGGAGAACAAGAGGCTACACCTGCTCAACCCACTACCCTGGCGGCGGTTGGGGGTTAAGAATTAGTAGTTTGTTTGGGTTAGCAATATCTGCTAACCCGCAACATTCTTTCTCGTCTCCCTTGTCTGTAAAGGTGGATTTAATTAATCCTTGAGTACGAGCCGACCGTTCCTTTCTTGCACAGGTCTGGAATTATTGGAATATAGGTTTGTAAAGTTGGCGAATTGTCCTGATGTAATTCTCATCGTATCTTTATATACAAGCCAATTCACAATTTCTGAGCAAGGGGGTGTGGTGAGAGAACCAGAATACCGATAATATTTGGGCGGGGTGGCCAGGAGGGGCAGGAGACTGCCTATCAAACCATCCTGAGGAAGAAACTTTTTAGGATTGATGGTTACTGAGGGTGATGTTGTTCCACCTGAGGCGGGTAGGTTGTTCAAAATCTTTGCCATCTCAGAGTTAGTACCAGAACTACCCACTTCCATGAGCCTGCCAATAACCGCTAGTTCTACGTTTCCCTGTGCATCTGTACGTTGATGAACTAGGTGAACTTCCATCTCCGTAACTTCGTTATTTATAGTATGTTCACAGGGAGCGTGGAAGTGAAATTGGATTAAATTAAATATTTTACCATCCAAGGTCAGAGTACTGCCGGGAGGACAGTCAACTTGGATAGTCTTACCAGTATCCCGAATAGTTGGGGAAAACGAGTTGTAGTTAATGATAAAGTCGTCTTCAAAATCGACCCCAATGGGATTGGTTAGAGCGATTGGAGATTGTCGTGTTCCCGTTCCACAAACCGCATAAGCTGGATCAAGACTTCCCCAATTACTCGGTCCAAGTGATCCGGTATAACCCCATGCAGCACCTCCCCCACCAGATGCTGATACGAGAGACTGTACGGCAGCGGTTAAGGAGGTTCCAGCTACACCGATTGACAAGTACTTGAGTAATCTACGCCGATCCATTTTTCTTATATGAGTGAGTGGTTTACAAATCTTTACAAATACTAGCTTACTATACCTTTGGCGAAAAATCTATCAATAGATAGAACTTGATTTATCAGTATTGGTTATCAAAAGGTTGAGGTTACATCATTAGTTAAGAACCTTTGCTAGACTATCGCCAATTTTCCAAATATTCCCAGCTAAAATCATCCTAAAGATAGATGTATAAAAAATTGATTTGAGATGATTTGAAAACAAGAACAGAGTAGAAATAGTCGTGGGAAGAGGTTTAGATCGTGAGTAGACTGCTAGAAGGAAAAGTCGCCATCGTGACGGGTGCGGGAACAGGTATCGGGGAAGCGATCGCGCATAAATTTGCCAAAGAAGGCGCTAAGGTGGTTGTCAATGGACTACCGGATGATCCAGTTGAGGAGGTGGCAAAGGCAATCAACGACTTTGGCGGGGAGGCGATCGCGGATCGAGGGGATGTCTCAGAAACCAATCAAGCTCAAGCCTGTGTGGAAGCGACGATTAACCAATACGGGACGCTGGATATTTTGGTAAATAATGCCGGTGTGTTTCTGGCAACTGCCCAAACTGAAGACTATCCGATTGAGGCATTTGATCAAACCCTGAAGATGAACCTGCGATCGGCATTCCTGATGACCAAGTACGCCCTACCACACTTGCAAAAAAGTCGGGGTAACATTGTTTGTGCTGGCTCAGAAGCCGGCTTTAATGGAGTAGCACAAAATTCTCCCTACGGCGGAACGAAAGGGTGGATGCACGCCTTTGTCAAAGGTGTAGCCGTTGAACAAGCCAAATATGGAGTGCGGGCGAACTGTTACTGTCCAGGTGCCATTGATACCGCCTGGACTCACAAAGAAACTGGTCCCATGGACGCTCAGATGGAGGAAACCCTGATCATGGCGGCACCGATGGGACGACGGGGAACACCAGAGGAAATTGCCAATGTTTGTGCGTTTCTAGCTTCTGAGCAAGCCAGCTATGTCACCGGAGCACTATGGCTCGTGGATGGGGGAGTGACGGTTGCTAAAGGCGCCGTGGGTCAACAAACCCCCGAATCCCTGCGTCAACCCCCTTCTGGTGAACTGCGTCTGGATCACCAAAAAGAGGGGTTAAACAACCAGAAATGTAGGGGCGCACCGATGTGCGCCCGATTTAACCGTAGAATCTATTTCACCCCTACGATGGCTTACGCCATTGTCAACGACACCAAATCATCTGCCATTTCAAAATTAGCGGTGACGTTTTGCACATCATCCAACTCATCGAGGGCATCCATTAATTTTAGGAGCGATCGCGCCACATCTGGATCAGTAATTTCGACGCTATTTCCCGGTATCCAGCGTAACTCAGCATCGCGCACGGTAAAGCCTTGATCCTGTAAGGTTTGATTCAGGTGTTCCAGATTCGTCACCTCGGTTACAACTTCCACCCCCGGTTCCTCGTCGTCTTCTATCCACTCATAAGTTTGGGCTCCACCAGCTAGTGACGCTTCCAATAACTGATCCTCAGGAACCTCACCCGCTACTGTCACCACACCTTTTTGTTCAAACATCCAACTAACACAACCCGTTTCCCCTAGATTCCCGCCATTCTTCGTAAATGCTGATCGCAAATCTGCTGCCGTGCGGTTACGATTATCGGTAAGGGCTTCAATTAGAATAGCCACACCGTAAGGACCATACCCTTCATAGCGAATTTCTTCTAGGTTGTCGCTACCACTATCAAATTGACCCGACCCTTTCGCGATCGCCCGGTCAATATTATCATTAGGAATACCCGCCGCCTTTGCCTTCTCAATCGCGGTGCGTAAGCGAAAATTCCCATTCGGGTCAGGAACGCCGCTACGGGCAGCTACAATGATTTCTCGTGAGAGTTTGGCAAAGGTTTTTCCCTTCACCGCATCCACTCTCGCCTTCTGGCGCTTAATATTTGCCCATTTACTATGTCCTGCCATAACTGAAACCAAACTCAGTCAAATCCCGCTTCCCTAGGGTAGCTTGGTCATTGGTCATTTGTCATTCGTTGATTAGCCCAACAGTTCTGGCATAAATTAAAACAGATTGACTACGAGGGTTAAATCTGATATTTTGCACCTTTGTCGGTAAGCCCCGACACCCGCCAAGAACTCAAGTTCTTGGCTCATAGCTTAAGTCCATTAAAATGGACTAAGACTAGATATGCAGTCGTCTAAAGACGACTTTCGCTTTGAGACTTGGGTTTTAACCCAAGGCTTAATGAGGGCGGGTTTAGTTGCCTCTCTTGTGAGGGAAGAAACGTTCACAAATTGACAATGGATAATGAACAATGGATAATGACCTCTCCTTAAAAGAAGAGGATTGAAATTAAGGAAAATCTTTTTTAATTTCTTCGTAAACGAAGAGGTTTTAGACCCAATTAATCAATTGTCAATTATC
>NZ_JAVKEW010000070.1:0-113910 GCF_040226375.1 Coleofasciculus sp. G2-EDA-02
GCGGATGCGATAGCCAGTTTGCTGCTCTAGAACCGAAAAGTTAAACAGTTTTAAGGTCACTGAAACAGTGCTTTTTGGACAGTTACCGACCGATAACCTTGGCGAGGCTAACTTTACCCCAGAAATGGGTGAAAACCGGAGGGGCAACCATACCCCTCCACCCCGAAAGGGGTATGCGGTTAAAACCGCTACCGCGCGTTCCTCCCCGGTCTGAAGCTTGCCCGACAAGCGAAGCGAAGGGACACGGGGTTTCCCACAACGGAGGAGTTCTAATGATAGTTGTGACTTGGCTGGTCAGTGCCGCATTTGTTTTGTGCCATGTCTACACAATCAATGGCTTATTCAACTGACAAGTTGGTGTTTTTGGCGGGTTTGAGTGCCATAGGTTCTGAAGGAACAGGCTTCGCCAATGGGATCTGAACCCATCGTTCAAGAGGCGAGCAAGCCGCCGTAGGGGATTGGTCACCAAGCCCTTACTCAACAGTGTTTCTAGCTCAAAAGAATAAACAATAAGTTAACAGGCATTTAAATTGGGATTTTTGCCGCCCCTAGTCATTACTAGGGCTTCGGATCAAAACCATAAATGCCTAAGAGCTTATCCTCAGCTCACGGTTATTGCCGTTTGAGTAACTCGTTGCGGACAAGGAATTTATTATTCCTATGTCCAAGATTGTGATGGGTTTTTAGGGGTTGTCTATATGAGTTAGACAACTGAGATGAAGTTGCCAACGTCAATTGATTATTCCATAGTTTTAAAAGAATTAAAAAATGTTTTTCTAAATCATTTGTACAAATAACAGAGGGTATATGTTGATCCTGAATAGGCGTGAAAAGGCTTGTAAATCAAGTCTTTTAGCTTATAACCTTGGGTTTTGTGGGTTAAATGTATGTGTACAACTCAAATAGAATTTATAGATATAGAAATCCTAAATAGGTTGTGGCAGTTTCGGCATTAGATGGCTTCCTCAACCGCATCTACTATGACCTCCGCAACTTGGGAACCACCTCCCAAGACCGCGCCCTTAACTTCGCTGTTACCAACGCCTTCCAAGCGGCGCAAACCTTCAGCCAAGCCGTTGCGGTGGGGATGGAACTCGATAGTGTCACCGTTGAGAAAAGTCCCTTCTGTCGTCTGGATAGCGACTGTTGGGATGTGAAGCTGAAATTCTTCGACCCGGAAAATAATCGTCGTGCCAAGAAGATTTTCCGATTTACGATTGATGTAAGTGACCTAGTTCCGGTTACCTTGGGCGAAGTCCGTTCCTGGTCTTCCCCTTACTAAGGGACAGCCAAATTTGGGTGAGGGTTGGGATAGTTGTAGAGGCACGGCAGTGCCGTGTCCCGACGATAAATGCCGAACCCTACACCCCTGGTCACTCAATACGTTAAATGTGGAGGATTTTCAACGATGCGACTACCTGTATTGTCTCCCCCGGTCAAACGACCCCATTTCGTCCAGCCAGCACTATGCGTGGATGTGGAAAATGGTCGGCTCGAAGATTTAGTGCATATTCGCATGGATTTGCTCCATGGCGCTAACTATAATGATCCTGCCGCCTATGCCAACCGCAGTTTTAACCAAGTGATGCACTCAAGTGCCAGCTCAGGCTGGGGTGGCTTTGGCGGAATGGGCAGCTTCTTTTAATCGGTTAATGGTTTGAAAGTTTAGCACGTCCAAAAGCAAGCACCGTGGCGGATGAAACCTAGGCATAGTTCTTGCAGCTTCAGATACGCTAACAAACTCGGCGGCGGTTCTAGAGCCAATCATCTGTCTTAGTTTTCACGGTATGTGGCGCCATGTGTGTAGGGGCGGGTTTCACTACTATCTTTTCGGTGACACCCGGATGTGACTAAACCCGCCCCGATGCAGGTTTCTAGGTTTCCCGTGAAAAGTCAGAATCATCTGTGGTAGCCAGACCCCTATCTATAAGGAGATTAACATGAGCAAGAAATCGAACAGCCAACCATCTGAAGATCAGGCGCCAGAAGCCCCTCCAGTCAACGAGACGCCTACGCCTGAACCCCAGAAGTCTTACGTGCCAACGTCAATGACCGGGCTGCAAGACTACTCATATTGGTGGGACTACGCCCGGGAGCAGGCAAAAAAATCTGGGAGCAAATCCAAGTCTTTCCGTCGGGGGCGTATCTGGGCTTAACCGAATGGCACGCTCCGATGAGGCTGGTGGGCATTGCCCACCCTACGGGATATCAAAGGTTTTGGCTGAGTCGGGGCGGGTTTAGTTACATCTAGTTACAACCGAAAAGAGAGTGGTGAAACCCGCCCCTACAGATGTGCCATGGCACGTCTCTACACTAACGTTGCCCTACATACGGTGAAAAGTCCGCCCCATCTTCTGTCTTCTTCCTTCTTGCACTCACACTTCATTACTGACTGTTCGCGCTATGGAATCCACGACACTGCCCCAAATTAAGCCCCACTTCCATGTGGAGATCATCGAGCCGAAGCAGGTGTATCTCCTCGGTGAACAGGGCAACCACGCCCTCACCGGACAACTCTACTGCCAGATTCTGCCCCTGTTAAATGGGCAATACACCATTGAGCAGATTGTGGAAAAGCTGGATGGAAAAGTCCCCCCAGACTACATCGACTATGTGCTAAATCGCTTGGCAGAGAAGGGGTATCTGACTGAGGCGGCGCCAGAGCTATCTTCAGAGGTGGCGGCATTCTGGAGTGAGTTAGGGATTGCCCCGCCTGTGGCGGCACAGGGGCTACAGCAGTCGGTGACGCTGACAACGGTGGGTCAGGGGATTAGTGAGGTGACGGTGGCTGCGCTGAAAGCTGCCCTGGGGGACGTGGGCATTTCCGTGGCAACTGCCACAGACGCGGGTTCGCCAACGGCACTGCATGTTGTCTTAACCGATGACTATTTGCAACCGGAACTGGCGGCGATTAACCAGCAGGCATTAGAGCGTCAGCAACCCTGGCTGCTAGTGAAGCCGGTGGGTAGTGTGCTGTGGTTGGGTCCTGTGTTTGTGCCGGGGAAGACGGGGTGTTGGCGCTGTCTTGCCCATCCTCTCCGGGGGAATCGGGAAGTGGAATCGTCGGTGTTGCAGCAAAAACAGGCACAACAGCAGCGTAATGGTGAGAATGGGCAGGGGATGCTGGGTTGCTTTCCCACAGCACGGGCGACGCTGCCCTCGACTCGGCAAACCGGGTTACAGTTGGCGGCGACGGAGATTTCCAAGTGGGTGGTTAAGCACTATATCAATACCACGACATCGGAAACGGCAGGCTTCCCCACCCTAGTTGGTACGATTATCACGTTCAACCAGATGATTCTGGAGTTGAAACGCCACATCCTGATTAAGCGTCCTCAATGTCCCACCTGTGGTGATCCGCAACTCTTGCAACGGCGGGGGTTTGAGCCGCTGAACCTGGAGTCGCGTCCCAAGCAGTTCACCAGCGATGGCGGTCATCGTGCCACTACCCCAGAACAGACGGTGCAGAGATACCAGCATCTAATCAGTCCGGTGACGGGGGTGGTAACGGAACTGGTGCGGCTCTCTGACCCAGCCAATCCCTTGGTGCATACCTACAAAGCGGGGCATAGCTTCGGCAGTGCCACCTCCCTACGGGGACTACGGAATACCTTGAAACACAAGAGTTCTGGTAAGGGGAAAACTGATAGCCAATCCCGGGCGAGTGGGTTGTGTGAAGCAGTGGAACGGTATTCGGGGATCTTTCAGGGGGATGAACCCCGGAAACGGGCTACCCTGGCGGAACTAGGAGACTTGGCATTTCATCCGGAGTCACTGCTGTACTTTAGCGACAGTCAATATGCCAATCGGGACGAGTTAAATGCCCAGGGTTCAGCCGCCGCCTATCGCTGGATTCCTAATCGGTTTGATGCCAGTAAAGCGATTGACTGGACACCGGTTTGGTCCTTGACACAGCAGCAGCACAAATATCTCCCCACTGCCTTTTGCTACTATCACTACCCCATGCCAGAAGCCGAGCGCTTCTGTAAGGCGGATTCTAATGGGAATGCCACAGGAAATACCCTGGAAGAGGCAATTTTGCAAGGGTTTCTGGAACTGGTGGAGCGGGACAGTGTGGCGCTGTGGTGGTACAACCAATTGAGCCGCCCCGGGGTGGATTTGAGCAGCTTTGATGAGCCGTATTTTATCCAGTTGCAGCAGTTCTACCGGAAACAGAACCGGGAACTCTGGGTGCTGGATTTGACAGCGGATTTAGGGATTCCAGCATTTGCGGGTTTGTCCTATCGCACGGTGGGAACCGAGCGAATCGCGATTGGGTTTGGCGCCCACCTTGACCCGAAGATTGCCATTCTTCGCGCCCTGACTGAGGTGAATCAAATTGGGCTGGAACTGGACAAAATTCCTGACGATAAGCTTCAGGGTGAGTCGAAAGACTGGCTGCTAGAAGTGACTCGAACCAGTCATCCCTGTTTAGTCCCCGATGCATCCCAGCCGATGAAGACTGCCCAGGATTACCCCAAACGCTGGAGTGATGACATCTATACCGATGTGATGACTTGTGTGGAAATTGCCCAAGGGGTAGGGCTAGAAACTCTGGTGCTAGACCAGACGCGACCGGATATCGGTTTGAATGTGGTCAAGGTGATTATACCAGGAATGCGAGGCTTATGGTTGCGGTTGGGTTCAGGGCGACTCTATGACGTGCCGGTGAAGCTGGGGTGGCGCACGGCGCCCCTGGCTGAGGCACAGATGAACCCGATGAATATACCGTTTTAGTTCGTAGTGGGCGCTAAAGCGCCTCCAATCTTGCCCCATCACGCCGAATTTGGGTGGCTGAAAATTGGCATCCACCCGATAGTTAAGAATTTGATTGGCAACTGATCATTCCCTTCAAACCAGGTGCCAACTAACAAGCTTCGCCGCAAGGTGGAAGGGGACTAACCCACCCTAACGGGTTAATAAACAAAACAACAACATGAGGATTACTCCAATGGACAAGAAAAACATTCTGCCCCAACAAGGCAAGCCCGTGTTCCGTACCACCACGGGTAAACTCCCCAGCTACTTGGCTGAACTCTCTGAGGAAGCTCTCGGTGGTGTTGGTGTGGGAGCATCTGCCACTAGCTGTGTCACTGCCTACGATGGTGCAGAAGCGTCTGCCACTAGCTGTGTCACTGCCTACGATGGGGCGGAAGCATCTGCCACTAGCTGTGTCACTGCCTACGATTGTGAATAAGGATATATAGCCTAGCTCACTTTAGTGGTACGACAGTTAACCTCCAGTTGCCATCGCAGTGATTTCCTAGGCTGTGTGTTGTTGACGAGGTTAAAGATGTCGAGTTGCGAGCAAAACTTTACTTTATCCTGAGTTTTGTACACTTTCTTCATCTACCTCGTCTTCATCTTACACCTCCCAAAAGACACGCGCTACAACGCTTCGGCGTTTAGCGGTGTGAAAAATGGGAAATTAATCGCCACTGGGATTGACCTGATGGCGATTAATTTCCACTCAATATTTTTTGCTAAAAAGGCAATCCGTACTTTGTTGTTAAAGTTAGGCAATCCATTAAAATTAGCAACAAAAATTACTAAGATGATTACCCTAACTTCTATGCTTCAAAATAATCGTCTCAAAGACCGCCGTATTCAGTTTATCCGAACCCATCAAGAGGCTTTTGATGTTGAGCCAACCTTCCCTCTCCCTCTTTTTGAAGAGGTAATTATTGAGATAGAAGGTTCTTGTTTTGTTGAATCCTCTTGCCAAATTGAAGGTAGCCGACTGCTAGCAGGGCGTCATGAGGTTTGTAAATATCCTGGAAAGTCTTGGCCGGAATCGCTAACTCATGCGTTTAAGTTATTAGATAAAATTGAGAATCAGTTGGGTGTACGCATTAATCGTAACTCGTTTGAGCAGTTTGCCGCAGCACATATTGGCTCTCGTAAAATCACGAACAACAGTATTGGCATTCACTTGGGTTCAAAGCAGGAAGATTCCAGTGCAGTGTTCTATGTGTATATCGATGACGAGGAAGATCCTGAAGAATTAGCAAGGACAGCAATCGCTCTTGATGGCGGTCACTACTCAGATGAATTAACACAGGTTTTGATTAGAGATACTAAGGCAATTAGCTTTACACTTTTCTTGGATGGTCGTAGTCGCGTCGAGCTATGTCCTTATGCTCCAGCACAGCCAGGAGCATTCGGAATTAAAGGAAAGTATCTTACACTCTACATACAAAAACACTTTTCACAGAAGGTGAATTCCATTTTCAGGGGTTCTTATATCCTGATGACACGCTTCTCTAAAGACTATGCAATGCCAGTCTTATGGTTTTACTTCACAAACATCAAAGACATCCCAAAATATTTTCTATTTAACAGCTTAGGTGATAGGATATATGATTTTTGTAAAAGTCAAAGTTGCATCACAGGTACTGGTGTTGCTGTTACAGAGCCAGAGTTAGAGAACAGTCGATTAGAAAATTTTTGTTTTTACTACGATCAACGTGACGGATGTCAGCCACGTCCGGGTTTTGAATTTTCTTAAAAATGACCTAATATTTCGCAATTTACCTTTACTATCATCCTCCAAGAATTGTGTCCTTAAACTCTATGCTTCAAAATAATCGTCTCAAAGACCGCCGTCTTCAGTTTATCCGAACTCATCAAGAGGCTTTTGATGTTGAGCCAAGCTTTCCTCTCCCTCTTTTTGAAGAGGCTATTCTTGAGATAGAAGGTTCTTGTTGTGTGGAATCTTCTTGCCAAGTTGAAGGGGGGCGACTGCTAGCCGGACGTTATGAGGTTTGTAATGATCAGGGAACGACGTGGCCAGAATCACTAACTCATGCGTTTAAGCTATTAGATAAGGTTGATAACCGGTTAGGTGTTCGTCTTAATCGAAACTCGTTTGAACAGTTTGCCGCCGCACATCATGGCTCTCGTAAAATTATGAATAATACGATTGGCATTCACTTAGGTTCAAAGCTTGAAGATTCCAGTGTGATGCTGTATATCCATATCGAAAACGACGAAGATCCTGAAGAATTAGCCAGGACAGCGATCGCTCTCGATGGTGGTTATTACTCAGATGAATTAACACAGGTACTGATTAGAGATACTATGGTCATTGGCTTTGAACTTTTCTTTGATGGTCGTAGTCGAGTCGATATAGGTTTTGTTGCTCCAGCACAGCCTGGAACATTAGGAACCCGAGGAAAGTATCTTACACCCTACATACAAAAATACTTTTCACAGAAAGCGAATTACATTTTCAGGGTATCTTATCTGCTGATGCCATGCTTCTCTAAAGCCTATGCCAAGCCACTCTTATTTTTTTATTTCACAAAAATAAAAGACATACCCAAATACTTTCTATTTAACAGCATAGGTGATCGAATCTATGATTTTTGTAAAAGTCAAAGTTGCATCATAGATGCGGCTGTTGCTGTGACAGAGCAAGAGTTAGAGAAGAGTCGATTAGAAAATTTTTGTTTTTACTACGATCAACGTGACGAGTGTCAACCGCATCCAGATTATGACTTTTCTTGAACATGACTCTGACAAGGCGATCAAAACAGGAGCATGTCACCTTTGTAGTGGCGTGGCACACCGAATTTGGTGGATTAGCCTTACATCCAGGAATTGTAGGGGCGCACGGCGTGCGCCCAGAAAATCGTCAAATCTATTCCACAATTTTAGCTGTGTCACGCCAGTAGGTTGGGTTGAGGAACGAAACCCCACAGGCATACGATGGTGTTGGGTTTCGCTTGCGCTCTACCCAACCTACGAGAATATTTTGTGCAAAACTGACATGCTCCCATCAAAACTGAAAACGACTATAGCAATTCTCAGTTTGACGAGGTTCGGTAAGGGCGCAAGCCTTGCGCCCCTACATTTTGGTTTACCTCACAGGGAAAGGAAGCCACTATACATCTATCGGATGATGTCCGGCTGTCTCACTCTGGTAAACTATCAAGATCAGCCCGATCTAGGATTAGATCAATATCTTGGGTATTGCGACCTTCCACATAGCTGAGTAAAGCTACCCCGCCAACCAATACATAAGGAATCTCTCGTTCAGTCAGCGTGTCAAATAATTGTTCAACCGTCTAAAAAAATTCCTAACCGTTTGACATTAAACTGCTCCAATTATTGACATCAAATAAAATTATATTTCTGATAATTTCACCGATCGCGGCTGCCATAATATTTCTCCTTTAAGTTATAAAATATATGTCAGATCGTCTCTCTCTTACCCTTTTTGATCCCCCCCAGCCCCCCTTTAAAAGGCTACGGTACACTGAACAAATCCTGAGATCCCCCCTAGCCCCCCTTAATAAGGGGGGAACCGGAGTCAAAGTTCCTCTTCATCAGGGGGGAACTAAATTCAAAGTTCCTCTTCATCAGGGGGGAACTAAATTCAAAGTCCCCCTTATTAAGGGGGGAACTAAATTCAAAGTCCCCCTTATTAAGGGGGATTTAGGGGGATCTAGGGTGTCGAAACGACATAACCGATACTTGTGTGTAAACCGTAGCTTATTAAGGGGGGAGTCAGATGAATAAATTTTTGACTCCACATGAGGGTAAACAGGAATTTCTAGCTCCCCTTGTTAAGAGGCGTTGGGAGGGTCGAAACTTGATCCTCTATTGCCTACTGTCATTTGCCATTGACTCACTTAGCCAATCATCGTTTCCCATTATCCAACCATGAGCAATTACCCCTTCGCTGTTTCCCTCAATCCCGATATCCAAGTCACAAGCACTGGAGATCACTACACCCTGCAATCAGCCGAAACTGATCCGACGGCTTGGCTCACCCTTGCCACAACGCCCGGAATCAGTATGGCTCTTGATCATCTCAAAGCGGGCAACACTACCACCGAATCACTCATGCAAGGGTTAGCCGAACTTGATGGTGGGGCAGCTAGGGAACAGTTCGCCCTGATGTTAAAACAATTGGATGAGCGAGGCTGGTTGAGTTACGCCGTACCTCCCCTAGCCGTGGCGATTCCGATGGTGGATTCCGCCGAGTTGAATCTAACCGAACCCTACTGGACAAAAACCCGTATCACCCTCTCCCGCTTTGCCTATCAGCATCCCTACGAGGGCACAATGGTGCTGGAGTCGCCCCTATCGAAGTTTCGGGTCAAGCTGCTTGACTGGCGAGCGAGCGCGATCCTAGCCCAACTCGCCCAACCCCAAACCTTAGGGGCACTGACGCCACCACCCTACCTCGGACCTGAAACTGCCTATCAGTTCCTCAATTTACTGTGGGCGGCGGGGTTTCTGGCGGCTGACCCTGAACCCCCCTCGCTCCAGCTTTGGGAGTTTCATAATTTGCTATTCCACAGCCGCAACCGTAATGGTCGCCATGACTATCCGGTCACAGATAAAAAGCGGTGCATTGACCAGTGGTCGGATTTCCCAGTGGTGAAGCCGCCCATGAGCGATCGGATTGTGCCGCTGCCGCGTCCAAACTTGGGGACGTTAATCTGTAACGATGCCACGCTCACAGAAGCGATCGAGACACGGAAATCAGTGAGAGAATATGACGATAGCCATCCGATCTCGATTGAGCAACTGGGCGAATTCCTATATCGCACCGCTCGGGTTAAGGAATTACTTGACGTAGAAGAGTTGATGGGTGAAGTGCTGCGAAGAAACCCAGCTTATAAACCCGCTCCAAATGTTGACTATGGCGAAGTGAGTCGTCGCCCCTATCCTGGTGGTGGGGCAATGTATGAATTAGAAATTTATCCGGTGGTACTGCATTGTCAAGGTTTGAACCAAGGGATATATCACTACGACCCGCTGAATCACCAGCTAGAGCAGATTGTCGAATCGGAGGAGGATCTTTTGACTGTTTTAGGTTATGGTCTATGCGAGTATGTTATTGATCCGCGTCCGCAAGTGCTATTGGTGATTACGGCACGATTCGGTCGCCTATTTCGTAGCTATCGTTCTACCGCTTATGCGGTGGTACTTAAGACTATTGGGGTACTCTATCAAAACTTTTACTTGGTGGCAACTAATATGGGTCTGGCTCCCTGTGCTTGGGGGGTTGGGGATAGCGATGCGTTTGGTCGGGCGGTGGGTCTAAACTATGTGGAAGAGTCGGCTGTCGGAGAATTTCTCCTGGGGTCGTTGCCCAAAAGTGATATCAAAGCCAGTGGGCTGGAGTCGAGTGAGGTGAATGACTCACTTGACCCTGCTGAAGCAACTGTATCAACCAGTGAGACTGAATCTGATGGGGTTGAATTTGAATCCGAGTCGGCTGAAGCACAAATGTGGGCAAGTGAGGTTGAGCCAGCAGGGTTAGTAGCAGAAATTCAGCCGACTGAAGCTGGGGAAATCTCAGAAAATACCTCAGCGCCAGTTGAGGAAACAGGGGCTGAGTCTGCGGAGTTAGACGCTTCAGAGAGTCCAACTGATACTCTAGACCCATCCAGTCATGCAGTGGAATCTCTTGAATCTGAGTTAACCCCATCTTCATCTGAACCCACAGGATCAGAGGCTGGGGATAGCCAGGTAGAATCCGATAGTGTGGAAAGTGAAATGGAGTCGGCGGCGGTTTCAGTCAGTGACATTGAGAGTTCTGCCACCCCAATCGCGATCGCACTCCATCCCCATGACCTAGATGATCGCATCCCCGGACTAGCTGAACTCCACAACCAAACCCTTGGCGATCCTCGCATCACGATCGTAATCCTAGACGGCGACCCAGATTACACATTGTCCTGTTTTGCCGGAGCTGAAGTCTCCAAGGTGGTTCCCTACTGGCACGAACCAGCAGAACCAATCAGCCCACAAGATTACGCCACCTACCAAGCAATCCGCGATCAGGGGCTAAAGGGTAAAGAGAAGGAAGATGCATTCTACGCTGCCCTCCCAAAAAACAAGGAGCGGGTTGAACTCAATGACCATGCCTGCCACGTCACCAGTATCATTGTGGGGCAAGAGCATAGCCCTGTTTTCGGTGTGGCTCCCAATTGTCGGGTAATCAATATGCCCCATGATGCCCTAGGAAACTATGATGATATGCTCTCACCCCTCAACTTAGCCCGTGCCTTCGACTTAGCCTTAGAGTTGGGGGCAAATATTATCCACTGCGCTTTTTGTCGCCCCACCCAAACGGGGGAAGGGGAAGAGATCCTTGTCCAAGCGATTAAGAAATGTCAAGACAACAATATTTTGATCGTCGCGCCGGTGGGGAACAATGTACACCAATACTCGTGTCTGCCCGCCATGCTGCCGGGAACTTTGGCAGTGGGAGCCGCAAAAGTCGATGGTACACCAGCCGACTTTAGTAATTGGGGGGGCAATAACACAGAAGAAGGTATCCTCGCTCCAGGTGTAGATATTTTGGGAGCGCAACCCTGCACTGAAAAACCCGTGCGTCAGACAGGAAGCAGCATGGCAGCTCCCACGATCACGGGCATTTCTGCCCTGCTGATGAGTCTGCAACTGCAAGAAGGCAAACCCGTCGATGCGGAAGCCATCCGCATGGCACTCCTCAACACCGCCATTCCCTGCAACCCCAATGTTGTGGAAGAACCCGATCGCTGTTTACGCGGCTTTGTGAATATCCCAGGCGCAATGAACCTGCTATTTGGGCAACCCTCCGTCACCATTTCCTTTGCTGGCGATCAAGTAACCCGCACCGAACGGGCTGGTTATGCCATGCCTACCCCCGCTGTTGTCCCCGCCAGCATTACTGCCGCCAGCCCCGCCGTACAACCCGCTACACCCACAGAAGCCTCGGTTATCGCGGCGGCTGACTCCGATGCTGCACCAGCCAACCCCGCCACCGTTGAAGCCAGCACCGCCTTTTCCGGTAACGTTTACGCCCTCGGCACCCTCGGCTACGACTTTGGCGATGATGCCCGCCGCGATACATTCAAGCAACTGATGGCGCCTGCCGAAATTGACGGCATCATGGTACCGCCAGACCCCTACGATCCGCGCCAGATGCTCGCACACCTAGATCGCTACCCCGACGAACGGCGCTCCCTAATCTGGACGCTCAACCTGGATCAAAACACCATCTATGTTTTAGAACCCAAAGGACCCTTTGCCGACGACATTTACGAAGTTTTCCTGCTGATGTTGGCAGGGCAATTAGAGCCAGAAACCAGCGATGACTTTGTGGAGCGGATCAGTCTACCGGCTCACCGCACCACCCGCACCGTGGAACTCTTTTCCGGGGAAGTCGTCCCTGTTGTAACCGTAAATAACGTGCGTGGGATGTATGGTTGGACGGTTAACGCCCTAGTAAACGCTGCCCTAGCCGCCATTAGTAACCGATTTGACCCCGAACAAGAACCCCTAATCCGGGAAGCTTTAAGCGCCTTCCTGAATCGCGTCTACCATGACTTGCGTAACCTGGGACAAACCTCACGCGATCGCGCCCTGAACTTCGCCGCCACCAACATCTTCCAATCCGCCTCCGTCTTTGCCGAAGCGATCGCCTCTGAGCGTCAACTGGACACCATTGAGGTGAAGAAAAGCCCCTACTGTCGGATTAACAGCGATTGCTGGGATGTATTACTAATCTTCTTTGACCCAGATAACAGTCGGCGATCGCGTCGAGTCTTCCGGTTTACCCTAGATGTGGCGCTGAATATGCCCGTCACCATTGGTCGGATCAAGCGCTGGTCAATCCCTGGCAAGTCTGTCAGTTAATTCATTTGTCATTTGTTATTTGTTATAACAAAATTTCGTAGTTCTTGTAGGTTGGGTAGAGCGTAAGCGAAACCCAACACCACCGTTACCCTGTTGGGTTACTCTACTGGCTCGGCACACCTAATTTTGTGGATTAAAATTGTAGGGGCGCACCGACGTGCGCCCTTTTCCCGCACCAACGTGCGACCATCAAACCGTCAAATCTATAGCGCTACGCATTGAGGTTAGGACAAAAAAATTAGGTGAAAAGGCAACAGGCAACAGATAAATGTCCTTTCCGTACCCCGTAGTGCTATATCCCACAATTTTAGAGGTTTTGATGGTGCGTTACGCTTCGCTCTCTTCACGATGGCGGACTGACCAGCTAAAATTGTGCAATAGATTGATGGTTAAATTGGGCGCACGCCGTGCGCCCCTACAATTCTAATCCACCATTTTAGGTGGGTCACGGCACTACAGATAGAGGTTATGCATAACTACGCTTCGCTCTTCCTAAACATAATAGAATGCAACTTGGTTTAATCTCAATAAGTAAGACTATGGGAATAGAATTTAATCATTTATATGTTACGCTCGACACAGAAACTCTAGAATTAATCGCCCAATCCGAGTTCATTAACCAATCATTCTGCACAATATCCAGAGATACCGTAGAAACGGATACAGAAAGTTGGTCAGGAATTTATCTCAGGGGCAACTATGCCTATCTTGAACTTTTTCCCCCAGGAGGTGCTGAAGGATTAAAGGAAGGGTTTTCGGGTATTGGGTTCAATACTCAACAAGCCGGACAGATTGATAGTGTAGCGGAAAAACTAAGATCCTTCGGCGCCAAAGAAACCTTTTCTGATTTGCAAGTTCGTCACACCGAATATGGAAAAGTCCCCTGGTTTCATTACTTGACGCTCAACCCATCAGAGAGAGAAGCCTTTGCTTCGTGGTTAATGGAATTTCATCAGGATTATTTAGACTATAAAAACATCAAACTTACCCCGGCGGGTTGCTTTGATCGTGCGGCGTATCTGAAAACCTTGGATACTTCCGAAACGTCTTTATTTGAGGACATATCAGAGGTTCATCTTGAATTGACTGTATCGGAACATGAGGAACTCGCATTACTCCTGCGCTCCTTTGGTTATCACTCATCTGGCGTAGGAGATATGACGATCTATCGTTCTGATGGTTTTACTGTACAAGTATCCCAGAACGTTGCTCCAAGGTATCGAATTCGCCAGGTTGTTTGCACGATGAAAGATAAACCGCATCCGGAAAAAACATTCATATTTGGTGACAATGCCAAGTTAAAAATAGGTATAGAATTGGCAATTTGGCAATTTGGATAACTGAAGCAATTTATTAAAAATAAAGACTTTCCTTAGCACACGACTGTGTACCTTACTTACTACCAAAAGCGCTGTATCTCTTCGTTCGCATCCAGATGTGACTGACGCCCGCCCCGCTTCCCAGGTTTCGTGATTGCCCATGAAAAGTCAAAAATAATCCAATTCCTCAAAATAATAGTATTTAATTCAGTTTGTAAAGACGTTCCAGCGGAACGTCTCTACCAATCTATAGTAGGGGCGGGTTTAGTCACATCTTGGTGAAACCGAAAAGATAGTTAAAACCCGCCCCTACAGGTTGCATCAACCCACAGCAAACCCTGTATATTGCCTCACAAAAGGTTCATGAAACGCCAAAACAATATCCTCTTTGGGTACGCCCAACTTGACCAATTCATTGGCTATACCAATTTCTGTTCCATCATGCTGTATCCAAATCTTCCCATTTTTAATATCCAGATGCAATACGCACCCATACATCGGTTGACGATTTTTCCAACCTGTATAAACAACCTGATAATGATCCCGTTCTGTGTCAAAAATCAGTTCTGTTTCCACTTCATCATCCGATGGACTTCCTTTCGCATAGTCACGTAATAACTGTTGGATATAGGTACGATATTGCTCTACCGTTTCCATTCTAAAATCACCTCATCTTTAGGCTCATACACCAGCAAACTAAGTTGAAAGCGCTCAATAACAGTTTCCACAAATGGCAGATTAAAAAATGTTTTATAAGCCCCTAGGGGAACAGCTAAGTATAAAACTCTGTCCGGCTGTTGTTCTTCCAAAGCAACACGATAGTTAAGAAATTGACCAACAGCCGTATGAAATTCAGAAATATTCGACGGCGTAATAAAGCTTTTAATTTCAACGGCTATCTTTTCTTCTCCTTTCTCAGCCGCTATGATTCTTTCTGCACCCAAGTCGATTTGCATATCAACCCTACCTGCTCGAATTCTCAGGGGGTCATCGGTAATCACCCAACCTTCTTTTTCCAATCCGTTTCTAACTGAATCATGAAAAATATCTTTAGCCACTATCCAAACTAATAGGTAAAATTAGTGTTTTTAGTTTTTATTTTAGCACGAATACCATCCCGACTTGCCGTGAAAAGTCAGAACGATGCCAAGAAGCGGATCAAGACAATACTATTGGGTTTAAAAACGTTTTTTGGTGCGATAAAAAGGTTTTTTCACGACAATAGCGGGATAAGTCTTACCGCGAATTTCCACCTCTAAGGGTTGACCTATCTTGGCTAGGGATGTGGGACAATAAGCAAGCGCGATCGCTCTCCCTAGTGTGGGTGAATAAGTACCACTCGTCACCTCTCCCACGACTTTGCCATCGGATACCACCGAGTAACCGTGACGAGCGATATGTCGCCCCTGCATTTCAATCCCCACTAACCGACGTTCCACGCCCTTAGCTTTTTGGGCTTCTAATACAGAACGTCCGATAAAATCCCCTTTACTATCCAAATGCACCAGCCAATTTAAACCTGCTTCTAGGGGAGTCGTCGTATCATCAATATCTTGCCCATAAAGTGCCAACCCTGCTTCCAATCGCAACGTATCCCTCGCCCCCAAGCCACAGGAAGTCACTCCCCCTTGGAACAGACGACGCCACAGTTCTACCCCAACCTCTGGTTTGACCATCACCTCAAACCCATCTTCGCCAGTGTACCCTGTCCTGGCGATAAATCCGGGTTGATCTAGAATCGTTACCTTAAGATGTCCGAAGGATTTCAGCGCGGTTAAGTCTTCCTGGACAAAGGATTGTAGATAAGTCTCAGCTTGGGGTCCTTGCAAAGCAATTAAGACGTTTTCCCTAGAAAGGTCTAGTAATTTTACCCCGGTGTTTTCCAGTTGCGCTAACAACCAATCTTTATCCTTCTGACAGGTTGCCGCATTAACAATCATCATCGCCTGGGGTTCGCCCGTTTCATCCTCCCCTTGGTGGTAAACAATCACATCATCAATGATGCCCCCTTGAGGATTTAATAACACCGTATATTGGGCTTGACCGGGTTGCAACCGACTCAAATCTGAGGGGACTAATCGCTGTAACTCTTGCCAGAGCTGCTTTCCGGTAAAGGCAAATTTACCCATGTGGGAGATATCAAACATACCCGCATTGGTGCGTACTGCTTCGTGTTCTTGTCCGATACTGCTGTATTGGACGGGCATTTCCCAACCCGAAAAGCCAGTGAAGCGGGCATTTTGTTCAACCGCGAGGTCAAATAGGGGAGTTCTTGCAACAGTTGGTTTTGACTGAGCCACAGATAGTCTTGAGTTACAGGGTCTTTCATATTCTACCCAGTTGGCAGGCGTCAACACCTGATCTGGAAAATTGCGATCGCGCCACGGCACCGATAGAGTGTAATCCAGACATTCCTTACCCAAACCTTCAAGCCTGTGCTAGCTTAATCATTGAGAATGTGTTCGGTTTCAGTGTTTGTGCTTAGTACAGATGGGCTTTTTTCCTTTCGACTTGACAGACTTGTCTCCGATACCCACATCTTTATACAACTTTGAGTTTGGAGACAATCATGTCAATTTACGTAGGCAATCTATCCTACGACGTTACTGCAGAAGACCTGAATGCTGTCTTTGCAGATTATGGTGCTGTCAAGCGGGTGCAATTACCCACTGATCGGGAAACCGGACGTCCCCGGGGTTTTGGTTTTGTAGAGATGGAGACAGACGACGAAGAAACAGCCGCTATTGAGGCACTCGATGGGGCAGAATGGATGGGGCGCAATCTGAAGGTGAATAAAGCCAGACCTCGCGAAAACAAGGGGGGTTCAGGCGGTAACCGCAAAAACGGTAACTTTTCGCGTCGTTACTAATTCTCATTCACTCAATTGACTCAATTCTTGCGGCACAACTAGTGCGTCGGGTAAGGATTAGGTATTAGACAAGAGCCGGGAAATTTATTTCCGGCTCAAAGCTTAACTTAACTCAGTGAATCGCCGCTGCTGGTGGCAGGACGAGCTTAGGCACAGGCTTGACGCTAGAACCCTTAGAGGGCTTTGCACCTTGAGCTTGAGTCTCCTGCAGTAAAACTTCCCGAATTAACCGTGCCATCACCCGTTGAGCTAAACCGCCAGCAATTTTTTGTCCCATTTGCTGAGTTTCCGGCTTCATCAAGAGTTGGGGAACCAGGGGGGCAAGTTGGAAGGGATCGAAACCGGGCGTATCTTGCAGAATTTGCCAAATTCGTTTGATATGTTCTGCACTTTGCGGCAGTTCTACAACTTTGCTAGTAGATGTCGTTGTCTGCTGTAATCCCACTCGTTGGCGCAGAGACTCCGTAACATTATCAAAAGTTCGACGCCCAAACATATCCACAGCTTTGATAATCTCCTCGATCAACTGTTCCCGAATCAAAGAACCACGTTCTGAGAATAAAAATTCTAAGGTTTGATTCAAAACCTTATTCAAATCGTAGTCTTGGGAATTAGCTGCATTCCGCAATAAATTTTCCAGGCGATTCCAGCGGAAATTACCATCTTTGACGAGTAAGTCTTTTAGAGAAGCGCGTAATTGGGGGGAAGAGTCGGTTAACAAACGCTTCGCCACATAAGGATAGGCTTTACTGAGAACCTTGAAGTTCGGATCAACATTAATCGCAATCCCTTCTAAAGTGACCAAGGAACGAATAATCAGGGCGTAGTAGGCGGGAACTCGAAATGGATATTCATACATCACTTCCGAGAGTTGATCCGTGATGCTCTTGAAATTGAGTTCGGCAACACTAGCGCCTAAAGCATTGCTAAATACATTAGCCAGCGCTGGAATAATCGGGGTTAAATCTGTATCCGGCGTGAGAAATTCTAAATTTACATAGTCATGAGCCAAACCCGCGAAGTCCCGGTTAACTAAATGAACAACCGCCTCAATCAACCCATAGCGTTGATAGGGTTTGACTTCGCTCATCATCCCAAAATCCAGATAAGCCAGTTTACCTTCTGGTGTAGCTAATAAATTTCCAGGATGGGGATCAGCATGGAAAAATCCATGTTCCAACAACTGGCGTAGCGAACATTGTACGCCAACTTCAATCAAATACTTGGCGTCAATTCCTTGAGCTTTAATCGCTTCCAGATTAGTCAGTTTAGTACCACTGATCCACTCCATTGTCAAGACACGCCGTCCTGTATATTCCCAGTAAATTTTGGGTACATAAATATCCTGAAGGTGTCCGTAAAGATTGGCAAAGCGTTCTGCATTACACCCTTCTTGGGTATAATCCATTTCTTCAAAGATGCGGGTGCCAAACTCATCCATAATCGCAACCAAGTCACTCCGCACCCGCTTGATATTGCTTTGTACCCACTGAGCCAAGCGGCGTAAAATATAAACGTCTAGGGCAATGCGCCGTGCTAAGCCAGGTCGCTGCACTTTTACGGCGACGGTTTCCCCAGTTTTGAGTTTCCCTTTGTAAACCTGTCCTAAAGAGGCGGCGGCTACTGGTGATGGGGTAAGTTCGGCATAAATTTCTTCAGGGCGAGCGCCTAATTCTTCCTCAATGAATCGAAAAGCGACTTCATTGGGAAAGGGAGGGAGTTGATCTTGTAGCAACGCCAACTCTTCCAGGTAAATGGGTGGCACTAAGTCAGGTCGCGTCGAAAGTGCCTGCCCTACCTTAATATACGCAGGTCCTAGTTGGGTTAAGAGTTCCCGCAGCTGAATCGCTCGTCGCCGTTCTTTGATCGGTCGGCGCCCCCACTTGCGATCCCACCATAGATTGATGGCAAAGGCGGCTGTCGGTAAAGTAATCCTGAGTAGCCGTCCTAGGACTTGTAGGGGCGCTCGTCCATATTGGGCTTCAATCGCCACTGGATCATAGCGCAGCGCTTCTGTTTTGTTTTCGGAGTAATCCTGTGGTAGCGCTGATGGAGAAGACGGCGTCTGTTCATACTCAACCACAATTGGCTCAGGGGGTAAGGGCACAACTGAGGGATTGAGTTCGGTTATTGAATCTCGGTGGGGAGTGGATGGGGGAATTGTTTTAAGATTCATATTAATTTGGGATTCACCAATAGGAGCAACTCTGTAAAGAATTGTAACAAATAAATGATCAATATACAACGCTATTCAGTTTATCGTGGTGTACTCCTATACTCTAGTCAAAGATTAGAGTATGGGTTTCTTCTCCGAGATTGCCCGGATTCGTATTTTTATTGTGAGGCAACGACCAAAACAAGATCAGGTTAAATAGGGTAAAGCTGCTTCAAGCTGCCATAGGCCCCCTGGCACAGGAAATCTGTCATGCTGAGTACACGAAGACAGGCTGTTCAGTTTCAAGTGACATAAAATTTAAATTGAAGTAATTTCTGAGCGTTGTTTTGTAAACTAACATTAGGACTGTGATTATGAATATGAACACAAGGAAGAATAAAAATGTTAAGAAAAATTACAATATCTATTGCTGTAGCAGCACTAATTATGTTTGGAGGGTCTACCACAGCGCAAGCATCAACATTAATTTTAGAATCAGTACCTTTTGACTCAGTTGACACCGGAAGCCGTGGCGGAACTGATGTTGATGCTGATCAATTTTTAGGCTGGAGATTTGATCTTAATAGCCGACTTAATGTTACAGATATTGGTGGAACTTTTTTTGGTTTTAGCTCCATTCCCAACCGGAATATTTTCGGAGCTATTATTTCCTTAAACGGAATTGATGCGCTGCCACTAGGAAATCCGTTTTTGCCAGAAGAAGTTCTAGCGGTAACTACTTTAACTACACCAATTGGACATAACGATCTATTGACTCCGCTTGAGGTGAGGCTTGAACCTGGAAATTATGCTCTGGTCTTTGGTAGTGGTTTGTTTGGCGCGACAGGAAGCTCAGTTATGTCTTTTCTGCAAGGAAGTCCGCGTAGTAGTTCAGTATTTTTCTGGGATGTAGATACTCCTCCACTTGAAGCCAGGTGGGTAAATACAGTTTCTCCAAATCGATTTGTTATTGTCGGTTCCACTTCTGTCCCTGAAACCTCCCCTGTATTGAGTTTCCTATGTGTGGTTACTCTCGGCTTCGGCTCAGCTCTCCTTCGGCGGCATCAAGGGAAAGACAAATGAACAGCTAAACTAGGTGGAACTAATTTTCTGGACTAAAGAGGGCAATCTTTAACGATCTTAGGACTTACTCACTGAAACAAATCTCTTTGTTATAAGCGTTAGTGGAGAAACTGAAAGGCTCATTATACCCTTGCTTTTCTGGTTAAGTATGTAAGTCCTGGGTTTAATATAGTAATCCTAAATAGATTGTGGTAAAATTACATATGAAAAAATGTGGAAAATCAAATATTAGACTATCAGAAAAACTGAAATAAGCTGTTCAGCATTTAAATTGGGATACCTAAAACCCTGAAAGGCAACAGGTAACAGGTAATACACAATTTAAATGCGTTTTAGCTTAGCAACTTGACTATTTTGAAAGAGCAGCAAAGACGATAGATGCGCCATTCCTCACGACACTGACTCTATTATTGCAGTGTGATACTCCTAGCGTAATTAGCTAATCAGGTGGATGAAAAAGTTATGTTGCTATCATTACGGATTCAAAACTTTGCCTTAATCGACCAACTGGAGTTGGAATTTGCCGCTGGTTTGAATGTTTTAACGGGCGAAACGGGTGCTGGTAAGTCAATTATTCTGGATGCCATTGATGTGGCGTTGGGAGGAAAAGTCACCCATCGTCTGATTCGCACGGGGGAAAAACGGGCGCTGGTTGAGGCGACGTTTCGCATTGATGCGACGTTGATGGCTTGGTTGAGTGAACAGGAAATTGATTTGTTCGATGAAGCGGATTTGGTCTGTAGTCGAGAGATTACGGTAAAACAGAACTCGCTGCGATCGCGATCGCGAATTAATGGTATTTTAGTAAACCGTCGCTTAATGGAACAATTGCGCGATCGCTTGGTGGAAATTACCGCCCAAGGTCAAACGGTGCAGCTTTTCGCCTCAACCCGCCAGCGGCGACTCCTGGATCTTTACGGTGGTTTTCCCCTCAACAAACAACTTGATCTTGTCGCTACGGCTTATCTGGCGTCTCAGGAAACCTACCAAGCCCTGCAAAAACGGCGTCAGTCAGAACAGCAGCGCTTACAACGCCTTGACTGGCTAGATTATCAAATTCAGGAACTGAGCGCCGCTAATCTTACTGATTCCGAAGAACTGACCGAACTTGAACAAGAATCTCAGCGGTTAACTCATGTCGTGGAACTCCAACAACACAGCTATCAGATCTATCAGTCACTTTACCAAAATGATAGTGGTGCATTTGCCTGTGCCGATTTACTAGGGGAAGCTGAAACCACGTTGAATGATATGGCGCAATATGACACCCAGTTACAACCGATCCTGGAGTTAGTCAGTGGCGCCTTGGCGCAGGTGGTGCAAGCAAGTCACCAAATTAATGCCTATGGGGATGGACTCGAAACTGATCCCGAACGCCTAGAAGAAGTCGAAGAACGTATCCGCGCCCTTAAACAAATTTGCCGTAAATATGGACCGACTCTAACCGATGCGATCGCGCACTACGAAAAACTTAACTCAGAATTGGCTGAACTCAGGGGTAACGGTCAATCCTTGGATGAATTGGAAAAAACTTACCGCCAATGTCAGGAAACCTTAACAGCAGCTTGTACTCAGCTCACCCAATTGCGTCGAGTCGCGGCGGAGGAACTGGAACATCGTCTAGTGGAGCAACTCAAGCCCCTAGCCATGTCCAAGGTACAATTTCAGGTGGCAATCACGCCCATTGCGCCGACAGCGACGGGTGCTGATCAAGTCACATTTTATTTATCTCCAAATCCGGGCGAACCCCTGCAACCGTTGGCAGCAACGGCATCGGGTGGGGAAATGAGCCGTTTTTTACTAGCGTTGAAAGCCTGTTTTTCCAGCAGTGGGGATCAAGGAGTCAGCTTAATTTTTGATGAAATTGACGCCGGGGTATCAGGGCGAGTAGCGAGTGCGATCGCAGAACGACTTCATCACCTGAGTCAGCAAAATCAAGTGTTGTGTGTAACGCACCAACCCATCATCGCCGCCATGGCAGATCGACATTTCCGCGTCGATAAACAGGTGATCGATCAAACCCCCTTAATCAAAAACAGCCAGACGAATACTCTAGCCGAAGAAGAAATGCCTGAAATTGACCTGCGTACAGTCATTCGCGTCAGTCTCCTCGATCATCATTCTCACCGCCAGGAAGAAATCGCCCAGCTAGCTGGTGGGCAATCCGGTCAGGAAGCCATGACTTTTGCCGATTCGCTCCTGACTCAAGCCCGTCATTGGCGTCAGAATTAGTTTGATGGTTGAGTGTTGATCCTGCATTTCGCGAGTAGAAACGGGTTTGTAGGGGCGGGTTTGACGATTATCGTTTTTTCCCCTCACCAGGGATGCGACTAAACCCGCCCCAACCCAGTTTTAAATGCTCTCCCTCTGCTCCCTCTGCTCCCTCTGCTCCCTCTGCTCCCTCTGCTCCCCCCGCTCCCTCTGCTCCCCCCGCTCCCTCTGCTCCCCCCGCTCCCCCCGCTTCCGAGTCCCCGACTTGCTGAGAGAACGAATCAAACGTTAAGCTCAACAGCAGAGTAGTCTAAATCGTAGCTCACTGATTAAATTAACCTGAGTGGTAAAACTTTAACTGATAGAGTAATCTTATTCGTATGCCAGGAACGTTCTCTGACCCTAACAAGAGATATGACAGCTACATCGCCCACCGGGTCTGCGGCTAACAATGGAAACACCATTGAAGTACAGCCGATCTATACCGAAGACCAAGTCGTGCATGAACATCAACCCGCGTCTGATGGTGCCCTAGCAACCACCAATGGAACGTTTACGGCGTTTCTTGCTCCCCTAACCCAAGACAGTTTTAAAGAAGTTGTTACGGGGGTGGAAAAGAAGCTCGAAGTGGTTCATCAAACCCTGTCCATGCTCCTCGACAGCCAAGGGTTTGAGACAATTCTCCAGGAGATGCTCAATGCTATCACCCTGAAGACCGCAGAGCTTTTGGGTGCAGACCGGACAACGATATTTTTACTGGATGAAAACAAGAATGAATTATTTTCGATTGTCGCCGAGGGTGAGAATGGCAAAACCATAGAACTGCGGATTCCCGCTGATCAGGGAATCGCTGGGGAAGTGGCAACATTTAAAAAAGTGGTCAATAATCCCTACGATTTCTTCGATGATCCGCGTTCGGAAGGGTCGAAAAAGCTCTATAAAACAACCGGCTACCGAACTTATACAATGCTGACGCTCCCCTTACTCAATGAGAAGGGAGACTTAGTGGCTGTGGTTCAGCTGTTGAATAAACTTAAGGCGTCTCATGATCCAGATGATTCTTTACCCCTAGAAGAAAAAATCGATAAACAGGGTTTTAGCGAAACCGATCAGAAACTTTTTGAAGAATTTGCCCCCTCTATTCGCCTGATTCTGGAGTCGTCTAAGTCATTTTACTTGGCAACTCAGCAACAGAGAGCGGCGAATGCTCTGATGAAGGCGACTGAATCCCTGAGTAAGAGCAGTTTAGACTTGGAAGAAACGCTCAAACGGGTGATGGAGGAAGCCAAGGAGCTGATGAATGCGGATCGCTCGACCTTGTGGTTGATTGATCACGAACGCAATGATTTATGGACGAAGATTCCTCAGGCTGGGGGAGCGATGAAAGAACTGCGGGTTCCCATCGGAGCGGGTTTTGCGGGTCGAGTCGGACTGACCGGTGAAATTCTCAATATCCCGTTTGACCTGTACAATCATCCCGATTCAGACAAAGCTAGGGAAACCGATCGCAATACCGGGTATCGCACCTGTAGCTTACTGTGTATGCCAGTCTATAACGCCGATGGCGAGTTAATTGGCGTCACCCAATTGGTGAACAAGAAAAAGAAAGGAGATTTTCCCACT
Organism: Coleofasciculus sp. G2-EDA-02; assembly: GCF_040226375.1. Lineage (NCBI taxonomy): Bacteria > Bacillati > Cyanobacteriota > Cyanophyceae > Coleofasciculales > Coleofasciculaceae > Coleofasciculus > Coleofasciculus sp. G2-EDA-02. Next base: position 23,903 of record NZ_JAVKEW010000070.1, read on the forward strand.
TACAATCCCGATCCCAATAAGGAGGAACAAGACGCACCCGAATGCTGGAAGGCGAGTTTCGATCAAAGCGATATCGCCTTTATGGAAGCATTTAATATCCAAGCGGGTGTGGCGCTGCAAAACGCCAAACTGTTTGCCACGGTGAAGCAGCAGGAGCAAATGCAGCGGGATATCCTTCGCAGTCTGACCAATGGTGTAATTTCGACAGACAAAGCTGGTAAAGTGATCGCGGCGAATGAAAGTGCCAAGAAACTGTTGGGGTTTAGTAAGGAATATAGTATCGAAGGGCAATCGGTATCAGAGTTGGTCAAAATTAAAGAAAAAGAGGGCAGTTTTGCCAGCTTTGCCCAATTGCTACAGAATGCCTTAGACGCGAAAAATGAGAAAGACCGCAATCAGTACTACCCTGATCAGGTATTGTTGACGCCGAGCAATGAAGAACATAGCGTGCATCTTTCTATTAACTCCATTGCCGATACGAGTGATTTGACCAATGTTTATGGGGCACTGGTTGTCATGGACGACATCAGTGATGAAAAGCGGCTCAAGAGTACAATGTATCGGTACATGACTCAGGAGTTGGCAGAAGAACTGCTGAAACTGGGCGATGCTAAGATGGGAGGCGATCGCAAAGAAGTTTCGGTGCTGTTTTCTGATATTCGCAGCTACACCTCTTTGACCGAAAAACTCCAAGCCGAAGAAGTGGTGGGTATGCTTAATGACTATTTTGAATCCATGGTCGAGGCTATTTTTAAGCACAAAGGCACCCTCGACAAATACATCGGCGATGCGATTATGGCGGTATTTGGTTCGCCCTTTCCTTTACCCGATCATGCCTGGAGAGCGGTACAAACGGCAGTGGAAATGCGCCACCGATTGGTAGATTTTAATGCCCGTCGTTTAGCCCAGAAAAAAGAAGAAATCCGCATTGGGATTGGGATTAACTCTGACAGCGTGATTAGTGGCAATATTGGTTCGAGTAAGCGGATGGAGTTCACTGCTATTGGCGATGGTGTGAACTTAGGCTCTCGACTCGAAGGCGCCACCAAGCAATACGGCTGTGACATTGTCATTAGCGAATATACCTTTGCTCCCTGCCAGGATAAGATTTGGTATCGGGAACTCGACTGCATTCGCGTCAAAGGTAAGAATAAGCCTGTGAAAATTTACGAACTAGTCGGACTGCGTTCTGATCCCATTTCCGCCGAAAAAGAGGAAATTATCGAACATTACCACAAAGGACGGGAGTATTATCTCAGTCGGAAGTTTACCCGGGCAATGGGTGAATTTGGCATTATTCTGGAAGAATTTGACAACAATGACAAAGCCGCTGCATTACACCTGAAGCGGTGTCAACATTTTCTCCAAGACCCACCTCCTCCTGAGTGGGATGGGGCTTACACGATGACCGAAAAGTAAGTCAAACAGCTAGCACCTCAAGGATGAGGACTAAAAACAAGTTGAACATTTGGATAGGATGGGCAATGCCCATCCTATTAATTTATCGTTCTTCAGAGAATTATTGCTCAACCAAGCTTGAGTCATAATGGATACCAGCGTCTGCGTCAATTCTGTGTTGATGTCAGTTACAGTTCAGGGAAATTCTTGCTAGCGTTAAGGTGTTAGTTGTGAGTAATCAGATACGTGAAAGAGACTAGTGGGGAGTTAGCTCAAAACCAATGCCCTTAAGCGAAGCGAAGGGTCAAAGCTCTCTGCCTTGTGGTCGCGCTTTAAGCGCATTGGTAGTTTTGCGTTGAAATATCCAGAATGGCTGACCAGTTTAGCCATTACAGGTTTGTTTGTGGGGATTCAGCTAGGATCTCAGATAAATGTTGAGGTACTCGGAGTTCAGCTCAGAATTGAAGCACTGAAGATTCTACTCGATCAGTTGGAACAGGCGGAGATAAGTGCCTATGATGGGTTGATGCAGTTGCGACCCTCATTGCCGCCAGACCCACGTCTGTTGGTGGTCGAGGTGACTGAGAAAGATATTCAATCCCTAAAGCAGTGGCCCATGAGCGATGCGGTGATGACGCAGCTACTGCAAACCCTACAGCAGTATGAGCCAGCGGTGATTGGTCTAGATATTTATCGGGATATTGCCATACCCCCCGGTCATGCTGAGTTATCCCAGCTCCTGCAAACGAGTGATAATATTATCCCCATCTGTCAAATTAGTGAAAGTGAGAATAGAGGCACTCTCCCACCCCCAGGCGTTCCCGATTCACGGGTTGGCTTTGCCGATTTAGCCATTGATAAAGGCGGTGTCGTGCGCCGAGCGCTGTTGTTTCACTCTGTCGATATTCCCGCAGGTTGTACAACCCAACTTTCCTTTAGCTTTCAGCTAGCCAAGCACTATCTGGAACAAAAAGGAATCGAACCAACTATTACGCCAGACGAGCAAGAGTACCTGAAATGGGGTGATGTGGTTTTCAAGCCTCTAAAGCCAACATCAGGAGGTTACCAACAGGCTGATACTGGTGGCTATCAAATTTTATTGAATTATCGCTCTCCGGACAAGCTAGCCGATACCGTGACCTTGACTGAGGTTCTCGAAGGTCGCCTTGATCCCAGCTTGGTTCGAGACCGCATTGTCTTAATTGGAATCGCCGCCCCCAGTGAAAAAGATAGATTTTCCACTCCTTATAGTTCACAAGGGCTAATTATCGAGACAATGCCGGGAGTTGTCATACATGGTCAAATCATTAGTCAACTGCTCAGTACTGTTCTGAATGGACGCCAGCTTTTTTGGTTTTGGCCCAATTGGGTCGAAGTGATCTGGATTTGGGGTTGGTCGTTCATCGGTGCACTAGGAGTGCGAATCACCCACAATATCCGGCAACTGCTCCTGGCTGAGACGCTAGCGGTGGGTCTTTTGGGCGGCGTATCCTTTCTCGTTTTTCTGGAGGCGGGTTGGATACCCGTGATGACACCAGCCTTGGGATTGGTGATGGCATCTACGGCTGTCTTGGCTTACAACGCCTACCAAAATCAGCAAGAACGCGCCCATTTTGCCCGTCTACTCCAAGAACAGGAAAATAACCTCATCGCCCTTCAGGGTATGTTACAGGATAGTAGAACCAGCGCTCCTATAACTATTCAGGAAGATGAGGATAAGACTCTGATTGCACAACAGCAAGAGGTAACCCTCAGCGAAGAAACGGCTATTGCCCCATCGCAGCAGGAAGGGGATTCAACGGCAATTTGGACGCCCGAGTCAGTTCCGAGTCAACCCGCGCCAACGGTTAAACCCTCAGACAATCCCAACCTTTTAGCCGGACGCTATAAGATTAATCGAGTTCTCGGTTCTGGAGGATTTGGTCTGACCTATTTAGCTGAAGATACCCAAAGACCCGGTAAACCCAAATGTGTGGTTAAGCATTTAAAACCAGCCCGTCGCGATGAACGATTTCTTGCCATTGCCAGACGCCTCTTTCATACAGAAGCAGAAATCTTAGAAAAGTTGGGCAGACATCCTCACATTCCCCAATTACTGGCATATTTTGAAGAAAGTCGGGAATTCTACCTTGTCGAAGAATACATTAAAGGAGAATCACTCAGCGACGAGCTACCTGTGGATAAGCGTATGCCAGAAGGGCAAGTCGTCGAGTTACTCAAAGGACTTTTAGAAATTCTGGTGTTTATCCATGAGCATCATGTTATTCATCGGGATATCAAACCCAGTAACATTATTCGTCGCCAAGCCGATGATCAATTGGTGCTAATTGATTTCGGGGCAGTCAAACAGATTCAACCCCAACAAAAGCTTGATCAGGAACACGATACACAAGAACATAATACGGTTGCGGTTGGTACTCGTGGCTATGCACCGTCAGAACAATACGCTGGACACCCCACTCTGAGTAGCGATATTTATGCTGTTGGGGTGATTGGGATTCAAGCGCTGACAGGCATTCCTCCTCACCAGTTGGTGCTGGATTCAGAGACAGGCGAAATTAGCTGGCGTCATTTGGCAAATGTGAGTGATGAATTAGCTGAGATATTAGAAAAGATGGTGCGCTACTACTTCATGGATAGATATCAGTCTGTGACAAAGGTGTTAGAGGATTTACGCACCTTGTCACCTCAATCTTAGAGTCCACATTCAGCACTTTAAATTGGAGTAAGCTGTCATGCATTTAAATGGGGTATTAGTAGCGAGCAAGATGCTTGCACACCAAGGCTTTCGCATTTATTGACATTTAAGGTTTAAATGCCGAACAGTAGAGACGTTGCATGCAACGTCTCTACAATGGTGCCTTCCTAATCGATGTGTCTACTGCTATACAAAGTAGGATGCTACCCAAAGGGCTTGTAGCAGTTAGACCGACTGGTGATTACTAACAAAGATAGGCTGTTGAGGTTTGGGTCAGAACTCATACCAAGTTGCAGTCTAAGCTGAAGTTCCCCCCATACAGATGTACTCCACCCAGCGTCAAGCCTTATACCGTAAGGGTTTGAGCGCTCAAACCCTCAAAAATCGTACCCATGTTGCCCTTGCCATATCTTCGCGATCGCGAAGACTTGCAATAGACAAAAGATCGACTGAAACCCCCGCCACATCAAGGTTTTAGCGATTGTACCCATGTAAGGCGACTGAAAAATCGCGGAAAGTCGCACGGTGCGGTAGTTTCGATTTTTTGGCTAGGGGGAACTTCAGTCTAAGGTAGAATCTGTCATGCTGAGCAAAACGCAGTGAAACGGAGTGAAGCGAAGCATCTGCCCAGATTCTTCGCTTCGCTCAGAATGACATTATAGAACGCAACTTGGTATCATATTTAGCTTGTGCGAATACGCAGGCAACGATACACTGGATTATCTTGGAATTAATCTTAACCACAAAGGTAAAGCGACCCAGGGTTAAACGGCTCCTCCCTCAATCCCATGTTCAAGTTACTCGCTAAACTCTGGCGTTGGCTGAAACGCTGGTTTGTGCGTCAACCGCCACCGCCTCCACCTCCACCGACTAAACCCAGTGATTTGGACTACGAGAATGTGGTTTTTGCGCTATTGGCATAAGTAGCGCAGGGGAAAACTTGGGGACAATTGCAGGTATTTTTGATTAGTCGGAATGTGAATCAGCAACTGCTGGCGGCGTGGTTACAGGAATTTGGTCAGCGCTGGTTGGCACAGCCAGAGGTGCATCAGGAGTTGGCGCGGCGGTTGAGGCGGTTGGCAGAGGTGGCACCTGGGGAATTGGCACGGGTGGCGCGGGAATTGGCAGAGGGATTGTTGGTTGTGCCGGAACCGGATAATTCTGTGATAACTGAATCGGCCCTGGAACAACCGGGGTGTCATGCTTAGCAAATTAGGAAGAAATGAAGAAGCACTGGCAAATGTTGACGAGGCAATCTCTCTCCAACCTGATGACTACCAAGCCTGGAAAAACCGGGGCATTGTACTTGGTGAGTTAGGAAGAAATGAAGAAGCACTGACAAGTTATGACCAGGTAATCTCTCTCCAACCTGATGACTACCAAGCCTGGAAAAAACGGAGTTTTGTGCTTAGTAAGTTAGGAATAAATGAAGAAGCGCTAGCAAGTTTTGACCGGGCAATCTCTCTCCAACCTGATGACTACAAAGTCTGGTATAACCAGGGCTTTACGCTTAGTAAGTTAGGAAGACATGAAGAAGCACTGACAAGTTATGACCAGGCAATCTCTCTCCAACCTGATGGCTACCAAGCCTGGAAAAACCGGGGCGCTGCGCTTGGTGAGTTAGGACGATACGAAGAATCACTGGCAAGTCATTACCAGGCAATCTCTCTCCAACCTGATTACTCTTCAGCCTGGAACAGCCTGGGCATTACGCTTAGTAAGTTAGGAAGACATGAAGAAGCACTGGCAAATTATGACCAGGCAATCTCTCTCCAACCTGATGACTACCAAGCTTGGGCAAATCGGGGCGTTGCAGCAATGAAATCATTCGGTCACGAACCCTTTTTGCAACAAAACTTTACCGACTGCTTTCACTTAGAATATAACAAAACTCCTGATATCTTAATTTCTACCCTGCAAAACACAAATCGAGAACGACATCTTGCTTTATTCCAAGCTTCTCTCCACTCCAGCATTGCCTTACTCAAAGAAACTTTTACTGATTCACCCAAAGTTATTGCCCAACTTGAACAACCGCCCTCACCCAAACTCAGCCAGATAATCCAGCAACCGCCCTCCAAAACATTAATTGACCTCATCCAACAACCTCTCTCTGAGGATGTTATCGCCAAGATTGCTCAAGATTCCCGCAACCATCCATCCCTAACTAATCCTCAACTGAATTTACGCGGTTATGAGGGAGCAATTGCCAGCTTTCAAGCCCCACTCGATAAAACCATTTGTCGCGATACTCATCCTGAAGGCTGGGGAGTTTTACATCGCGTAATTGGCAGGGCGCATTATTTCCAAGGGCGACAATCTACCAACCCATTTTCCTTCTGGCGCAAGGCAGAAACCAGCTACAAAACCGCCCTGCAAACCCTGAAACCGCCTGACTTTGAAGAATTACATCTCGAAGTTCTCCAAGATTTGATTCGGGTATTACTAAACTTAGGAGAAATTGAGGAAGCGCAAGAATTACAGCGTCAGGGTGCTGACCTATTACAGCGCCTTTTAGCTGACCCAAAACGAACTACGCCGCAAAAACAACAACTGGCACTAAAATCTGCCCTATTTAATCAATTAACCGTCGATTTAGCGATTCAGTCGGGGGATATCTCTAGTGCTTTAACCCTCGCCGAAACCGGAAAAAATACCTGTTTGCGTTGGTTCTTAGGATATGAGGAGGTTCCGGAACTGGATTACCGCCAGATTCAACGTCTTTTAACGCCAACGACGGCGGCGATTTATTGGCATTTGAGTCCCAGTGCGTTAACCACATTTGTGATAGTACCTGATGCGTTGCAGGTTGTTTTAACGCAGAGGAACGCAGAGGGGAACGCAGAGGAACGCAGAGGGTTTATAGATATGAATGACCAGCGTTCTCCGTCGTTACAGCACGTTCTGGCTTGGGAAAGATGGTTAACCGAATGGAATCAACGGTATCAGGCATATCGGAGTTCAAAGGAGACAGCCAACGGAACCGAGAAAAAACAACATCCCTGGCGTCATCAAATGGAGGAAAGTTTCCAGGAACTCCGGGCGATTCTAAATATCTCTGGTATTATCGAACACCTGCAAAATCAGCCGATTGAAAATCTTATCCTGATTCCCCACCGCGACTTGCACCGCTTCCCCCTGCACTATTTTTTCCCGAATTATACCTGTACGTATCTCCCCAGTGCTTATTCTAAATTGCGGTTGATTCTGGAGGATGAGGAAAATAGGGACGATGGCGGAAACTTCCCGATTAATGACACTCCGGATAATTGTCCCCGACTCCATTCTTTATTACTGGTAGAAAATCCCAAAAGTAGACTATTCATTCAGGGAAAAGCCACACCCTTATCCGATTTACCCTTCGCTGAAATTGAAGCAGCATTAATTCGTCAGCGATTTTCCCAGGTTACCCTGATCGCCAACCCAAACGCGACTCGTGAATCCCTCTGCCAATCTCTACAAACTCCCCATCATGTCTTCCACTTTACCGGACATGGAGCCTATAATTCTGGCAATCCGGCTCAATCTTGTCTATTCCTCGACAATACTGACCAACTAACATTAACTGATATTATCCATCTGGATTTAAGAGACTACTATCTGGCTTGTCTTTGTGCTTGTGAAACCGCGATGACTGGCGACGAAACTATTACTGATGAATATGTGGGATTAGTCAGCGCCTTTCTGAAAGCTGGGGTAACTTATGTGATGAGTCCCCTGTGGACAGTAGAATCAGCGGCTAGCGCTTTATTAATTGTCAAATTTTACCAGCATCTTGAGGCGGGACAATCGCCACCAATGGCATTAAAATTGGCTCAACGCTGGCTAAAAACAGCGACTCGTAAGCAATTAGTTGAGTGGTTAGATAGAGTAATTCCTCAACTTACCCAACACAAATCCCTTCAGCTTGTTCTGCAAGACCAGCGCGATTTACTGGATAGAATGGAAAATGATGATCCACCTTATTCTCATCCGTATTATTGGGCGGCGTTTACGATAGCTGGTATTAAAGATTAGGTTCGTCGTTCATCGTCGTTTGTAGTAAGGGCTTTAGCCTTTTATAAGGCTGTTAGACACCTAAACCTACTGCAATAATATCGTTATAAGAGATCCCCCCTAGCCCCCCTTAAAAAGGGGGGAACTAGAATAAAGTAGTATTATATGCTCCGACTCAAGAGTCCATGATGAAAGACGCCGATGTTCTGATTCTCAAAGCCTTTCTTGCTGCCCTCTGCCAACAGCGATCGCCCCTCTCTGATACAATTAAAGAAAAACTGGCAGATATTGCCCAATCCCTGGAAACCCGGATTGGAGAATTGCACGATTTGGCAATTAGCATTCCTGCCTTGAAGATACCTTATGAATCTGCCCGTCTCTTGTTAACCGATACAGCTGCAAAAGAGAAGATAGGGTTAAAATTTCTTCCGGCTGATAACGCTGAGGACGATAATAATCGAGAAACCCCCAATCTTACCAGAGATACAGCGCTTTACTCTGCTATGAGGTACAACATCAATCTAGCAGTTTGAGGGATAGCGGGCTAATACTGTACTCCATAAGAGCGCGAAGCGCTGTATCCAGGATTTCATTGCCCAGATGGAATGTACGATAGCAACAATTGAAGCTAAATTAGATAGAACCAAACTTGAGCAAACTGCTCAAATTCTTTCTGATCCTAACCCAGTAAATTCGGCTAAGAACAAGTATGGAATATGATTAATCAAAAATCAATTTTATTTCCTATAGGATTTTACAGCCTGACGCAGTACATTGAGTAGGGCGCACCTCAGTCAGCACAGGGCGCACGTCAGTGCGCCCCTACAGCCCCGACAATGATTTTATAATTGATAACGTTATATGAACTCGTCTCCCCAACTGATTTATCCCACTGTCGATTTATTCCTCTATGATTTAGCAGACGGATTGGGACAGAGTAATGAGCAAATTCAGGGCAATCGCCGCCGTTTTTGGCAGCGTATTTATCAGGATAGCCTCAGTGATAAAAAACTCGCCGAACTCCAAGATGCTGAAATTCCATTTGACAGTGATATCAAACTCCTAGGTTCGGAAAAAATTGAGCGATTTAAATATCCCCTCGACGGCTATTACTACCCCGTGAAACTTGGCGATACTTACGCCCTACAAATCGACTGTGCAGGAAAAGAAAATGAACCCGATTGGGAACAACTCTCTCTAGAGGAAAAACTGGGAAAAATCAAAGATATTATCCTCGAACACACCCATGAAATTCCCGGTAATATGGGTGAAAACTGGCTGGTTTGGGGTAAACTAGCCACAGCCAATCAAGACCCAAAAGCAACAGCCCAAGATTGCTATAACGCTTTACAACTGCTTCCCCACGCCAAATGGCAACCGGACGATCCCCCACAGGGAACGTTCCAAGGCGCAACGTGCTTTGAACTTGGAAAAATCGACATCATTCCCGATGGCTTAAACCGCAATCAATATATCCTGATCTGCTTATTTCCCTATGATAAAACCGACGCAGAATTGAAAGATATTATGGGCAGACTCTACCTCCATTTAATTCCTCTATTTCACTACCGCAATAAAATACTGTGGAGTTATGAACAAAGCCGTCAACTGAAAAGAACACTGAAAAAATCATCGGGGGTTATCCAAAAACTGGTTGATTCTTTACGCAAACGTATTCATGCTTCTCCCCTAAATCTGGATGAATTACAACAAGACTTAGCCCATGCTTTGTCGATATCCCATTACTACGAAACCAGTTTAGGTTATCTGCAAGAACAAGCCTCGAATCTAGAAATAAACACTCAAAACTACATCAAGCGAGTAGACGCGATCGCACAACTTGACCCCACCAGTGATCTCGGCTTCCTGAAAGCGTTTGGCGAGATAGCGACGGAGAAATTCCTCCGCCACATCCACAGCGATTACCAAACCCTGAAAGCCGGATTAAATCCCCTAGAAACCTGTATCAAAACCATTGCTGGAATCATCGAAATTGAGAAAACCAAGAATGAACGAACCCTCAACCAAACCGTCGCGATCGCGAGTGTGGGAATTAGCACTGCAGCGCTGGCTGCGTCTGCACTGACCGAACAAGCAGAAGGGATTGTCAATAGTATTTTACCAGTCCCTGCTAATCAACCTACACCCGCACTAAACCATTGGGCAAGTTTTAGTTTAATCTTTGGCTTGAGCGTATTGATTGGCATCGTCAGTGCTGTAATGACTTGGAGAGTTTTAGATATTGGCAGGAAAAGGTAATGCCCCTGTTTGCTTTTAACCTGAAGTTCTCCTCGTACAGCAACAGAAGAGAGAACTGGCTAACTTTTTACGGTATCTGACGCCTCTGTAGGGGCGGGTTTAACTACTATCTTTTCGGTTGCACCCATAAGTGACTCGCGCCCGCCCCTACCATCCGTGTCAACTTAAGCCATAACCCTTACCCATTCTAATTTTCAGCTATTGGAGAAGGGCGGGCGCGAGTCAAGTTATCAGTTGGGTGCTCTCATGTTATCTGTAAAACCCGCCCCTACATCCCTACACCTGTCAGCCGACTCCCCCCATCTCTAATACTAGGAAGCCCAGAGGACTAAACCGGGTTCATAGAGACTAGAAAGGTTTTGGTGTTTGGGAAATACCCGGAGAGACAAACCCTGTAATCCACTGGCACTATAACTGATATCAGCCGTATAAATACTGACATTATGTGCGTCAGTTCCCTGGTAATCCATCACTACTGGTACGCCATTAACAATTTGCCCATTGGCATTGACTGAACCTTGATAGAGTTCTATCTGTACATCATCAGCCGTTAATCCAGCTAGGTTGATGCGGCTTTTCACCGCAACCGATTGATTGACCATGAGATCGCTGGGAGCAGCAATGTCAATGTCTTCAACTTTAATACTGTACCAGTGTTCAAATAAGTGTTGCTTCCACTGAGCGAGTTCTTTCACCGGTTGATATCCCTCGCTAGTCATCGCCTTGTAGCGTTCGCTCGCTGGGAAATAACCACGCATCGCATAATCTCGGAGCATACGAGCGGTATTAAACACAGGACAGTTGAGCCGAATTGCATCTTTCATCTTGGCAATCCACCCACGCGGTAATCCTTCATTGTCGCGATTATAGAACAGGGGGACGATTTCCTGTTCTAGTAGGTCGTAAAGGGCGTTAGCTTCTACCTCATCTTCGTACTCAGGATTATCATATTCTTCCCCATGACCGATGGGCCAACCTGTTCGCACGTAATCTGCTTCGTCCCACCATCCATCAAGGATACTGACATTCATTAGACCATTCATCGAACCCTTCATCCCAGATGTTCCAGACGCCTCACGGGGACGACGAGGGGTGTTTAACCAGATATCACAACCAGAGACCATCAATCGGGCAATGTGGATGTCATAGTTGGGAACAAAAACGACAGAGTTATCCAATCCCGCTTCGCGAATTGTATGGATAATGTCGCGGATTAAATCTTTCCCAGGCATATCTTTGGGGTGAGCTTTACCCGAAATGACAAACTGAACTTTGCGTTCTTTATTGCCTTGGATAATTTTTTTAATCCGATCGAGATCCCGCAGGAATAAGTTTGCCCGCTTGTATGTGGCAAACCGACGGGCAAAGCCAATGGTCAAAATGCTGGGATCTAAAACCTCACGCGCCCGATCAATTTCGGCAGGGGTAGCGCCGCGATCGCGCAAATGGTACTGCAAGCGTTCCCGTACAGACATGACCATTTCAGAACGACAGGCTTGGTGATTGCGCCACAACTCTTCATCCGGAATCGAAGCCACCCGATCCCATAAGGGATCTTCTGCTTTGCGGCTTGACCAGTTCGGACCTAGGTAGCGGTCATACAGTTCCTGATTTGCCTTTGCCACTACGCTGCGAGCATGAACCCCATTAGTAATCGAGGTGATGGGGACTTCATCAAGAGGCAGATTGGGCCACAGTCCATGGAACATCTGGCGTGACACATCCCCATGCAACCGACTAACGCCATTAATAAAGCTAGAGGTTTTAATTGCCAAAGCTGCCATGCTGAACGGGGATTCCAAATCGCCCGTATCTTCTCGTCCCAACCCCAGAAATTCTTCCCGCGATAAACCAAAGATATTCGCATAATGACCCACATAGTACATTGCCTTATCGGGAGGAAATAGGTCAAATCCCGCCGAGACAGGGGTATGGGTGGTGAACAGTTGGGTTGACTGAGCCAATTGTTTCGCTTCGGCAAAGCTTAACCCTTCTTCCTCAATATACCGACGGATGCGTTCCAGAATTAAGAAAGCGGAGTGACCTTCGTTGAGATGATAAACATTGACCTTGTATCCCAAGGCTTTTAAGGCTCTCATCCCACCAATCCCCAACATCATCTCTTGGTGAATCCGCATATCCAGATCACCCCCATAGAGTCTGTCGGTGATGTCATGATCGTAGGGATTATTTGGTTCAATGTTGGTATCAAGCAGGTACAGGGAAACCGTTCCCACTTGCACGCGCCAGACGCGAGCATAAACAGTACGACCTGGATACTCTACGGAAATCCGCACTTCTGAACCATCACCATTGCGCTCTAAGTGCACCGGCATATTGTAAAAGTCATTAATGGGATAGCGCTCTTGTTGCCAACCATCCGCATTCAGGTATTGGGCACAGTATCCTTCTTGATAGAGTAAACCGACCGCCACTAAAGGCAAACCGAGGTCAGAGGCTGATTTGAGATGATCGCCAGCCAAGACACCCAAGCCACCGGAATAAATGGGCAGGCAATCGACTAATCCATACTCGGCACAGAAGTAGGCATAGCATTCCTTTTCATCGCTGTTGCCACGATGTTTACGATACCAGGTTCGTTCCTTGAGGTAGTCGTCTAACTGTCGAGATGCCCGTTCCATTTGTGCCAGAAACCCATCATCTTCAGCCACTTCTTCCAGGCGGGCTTGGCTAATCATCCCCAACATCAAAACAGGATTATGACGGGTGGATTCCCAAAGTTTACGGTCTAGGCGTCGGAACAAATCTTTTGTTTCTACATTCCAATCCCAATGCAGGTTGTATGCCAGCTTACGTAAGGGTTCCAAGGCTTCTGGCAAAGCGGGAGAAACGTTAAAAGTGCGAATAGGCTGCATAGAGCGACAAAATTTCAAGTCTTACACGGATAACATTGTGTACATACTTTTACACAAAGGATGAGACTTTTAATACTGTTTTAGTGACAGATTTCGGTTTATCGGTGTCAGATTAAGGCTAAAATCCCATCAGCAAAAGGTTTAGGCTCATTTTTCGATGACGGCAAAAACGCTATAGGTAAGGGAACTCACTTGCTTATTAAAAAAGTCTTGACTAAAAAAGTCTGATGTGTATTAGGACGTAGGATAAAACCCGGTTGGGTATCGTACCTTTATCCTGAGCGTGAGTAGACTTTGCCTATCAACAAGGAGACCACCATTGGGTATGATTAAAAAAGTTGTTGCAAAACGCAACACAACCGCCAATTCGATGATTCATACCTCTGGGAGATATTCAAGATGCTGACACTCAAGATTGTGGTCTATATCGTTGTTAGTATTTTCGTTGCTTTATTTGTGTTTGGCTTCCTGTCAAACGATCCGGCTCGTAACCCCAAGCGACGGGATCTGGAGTAAATTGTACTTGCTTCATCCCTGAATTTTTCAAAGGGGCGAGGCGTACCTCGCCCCGCTTTGATTAGGCGCGGTAAGGGGGTACGCTTCGGATTTGTTCCTTCGACCGTTATTGTTGAAAAATGCCCCAACCCGTTCAGCCGCCTGAAACTCCTGCCATTATTCAATCGTTAACGACTGAGGACGCTGTTGTTCCCCTTTCGTCCTCACCTGTGAGTTCAGTATCGACTCACCTTCCCCAGGAAATTCCAAAGGGATTGGCGACACCAACCTCACCAGAAACGTTAGCACCGGAGTTTTCATCTGATATAACATCCTCACAGGCTGCCTTGCTCAGACCAACGATTTCTGTCCGTTATGCCCCCACCCAAAGCCAGGGAGCCGAGGTGTCGGAGAGTACAGATGTCAGCAAGGGTTTAGCGGGTGAGGATTTGCCGCAGCCTGTCACAAGTCTAAATGAACATGGCCAGTTTAGCCCTACTTCAACTACGCCAGCTCCATCATTGACCATTGGTCAACCACCAAGGATAAATGATCAAACAAAGGCTTCAACGCCAGAACAGATGGCACAAGGGATTGCTCCTGATGGCTTGATTACTCTTGTTCGCGCGACTGATAAGGAGCAAGGGTTTCAATCCTCCACTGAAGAAAATTCAGTGAGCTTAGCTTCAAAGACAACGAATGGAAACCCAATAGGTTCTTCCGCCGTAACCCTGGAACTCTCAAACGTTGAACGTATCATCACTCAAGAGCGGGGAGGAGAGATGAGAGAGTTTGAATTTACTATCCCCCAACCCGATACTCCATCGATACCTAACCCAGAGCTAGTCCCTGTACCAGATGTCCATGAGCGACAGCCGCGATCGCTTCCCTCCGAGCCAACCCCCGATCCTTCCTCACAAACTCCTGAATCGGCGGCTCCAGGTCCAATCACGGGGGTGCTGGAACTGACTGCTGATCAACAAGAATATGATCAACAGCGACAGGTGATTACCGCTCAGGGAAATGTCATGTTGCAGTTTCGCGGTGCTTTGCTGGAAGCGGATCGCGTCCAGGTTAACCTACCGAATCGGATTTTGGTGGCTGAGGATAATGTAGCCTTGACGCGAGGGAATCAGGTTTTACGGGGTCAACGCTTTGAGTATTCCTTTGTCCAGGATAGCGGCGTGATTTTTGATGCCAGTGGTGAATTATACGTCCCGACATCAGGTACTGATTTGACTATCTTACCCTCCCCGGCTGATCCGAATGCTCCAGAAGAACAACGACCGATCAGCGATCGCATTATCAGCAATCAACCCCTTCAAGGCGTAAGCAATCCAGGCAATTATTCCTTCTTAATTGGAGGAGGTTTTGGCACAACAACTACTGGAAATCTCTCAAATGTAGTTTCGGGTGCGCCTCCTGCAGGGACAATCAACCGATTCCGTTATGAAGCTGATCGCATTGATTTTGAAGGTTCAGAAGCGATCGCCCAAAATGTACGGATCACCAATGACCCCTTTTCCCCACCTGAACTAGAATTACAAGCTCGAACGGCTCGATTTCGCCGGATTTCACCCTTAGTGGATGAAATCGTTGCCACTCGTCCCCGGTTGGTATTTGATCAAGGTTTATCGGTACCCACATTTCGCGATCGCGTGATTATTGATCGTCGCGAACGGGAACCTGGTTTAATCCAGTTTGGCTTCGATGATGATGATCGCGGCGGTTTATTTATCGAGCGACCCTTTAATATTGTCAACACTCCAGGGGTACGATTTCAAGTCACTCCCCAATACTTTCTCCAGAGAGCCGTCTTGGGTGAAAATAACCCCAACACCCCAGGAAAAGATGATAGTGGTAGTCTTTTAGACCCCTCGTCTTTCGGTCTCAAAGCTCGACTGGATGCCACCTTTACCCCTCGGACAAGCCTACGGGCTTCAGCCGTCTTCACCAGTCTTGATCCGGATGAGTTTGAAGAAGAACTCAGAGCTAGTGTACGACTTCAACAAGTTATCGGTACAGGTTTACCCCATAACCTGAATCTGGAATATAGCTTTCGCGATCGCCTCTTTAACGGTTCCTTGGGCTTTCAAACCGTGCAACAGAGTCTGGGAGCGGTAGTCACCTCCCCAGTGATTCCCTTAGGCGACACGGGTATCAATCTCTCCTATCAAGCAGGTATTCAGGCTATCAACGCCGATACAGACCGACCCGACTTGCTACCCCCCCCTCCACGAAATAATAATCGGATCGACTTGACACGCTATCAAGCCAGTGCATCGTTAAGCCGAAGTTTTACCCTCTGGCGAGGTGAAGCGTTACCCTTAACCCCCACCGAAGGATTACGATATACGCCAACACCCGTGGTTCCTTTCTTGGCACTGCAGGGAGTGGCAACAGGGGTTGCTAGTGCCTATAGTAGTGGCGATACCCAGGAATCCCTCAGTGGTACGATTGGGCTTGTGGGTCAGCTAGGGCATTTTTCTCGACCCTATCTCGACTACACTCGATTTAACCTCAGCTACACTCAGGTCGCACGCGGTAACTTATCCCCATTTCCTTTTGACCGAGTTGCTGATCGAATTGTTCTTTCTGCTGGCATCACCCAACAAATCTATGGTCCGTTTCTTGCTGGTTTTCAGACATCTTACAACTTGGACACGGGTGAAGAAATCAGTACGGATTTATTTTTAGAGTACAGCCGTCGCACTTACAGTATTCTCCTACGCTACAATCCAGTTCAGGAGTTAGGTTCGATTAGCTTCCGGATTAATGATTTTAATTGGACAGGAAATCCAGGACTTTTTGATGGTTCTGCCATTCGCCCAGTCGTGCAGGGAGTAACTCGGTGACATCTCCTACACCATACCTGTGCTCAGGTTGGTGTAGGCTTCACCACCAATCCGGCTATTGCTATTGTAGCTAGGTGTAGGACATACTCCATGGCATCACGCAAACACTCAAATTGACCAATTTGCTTGGCGTACCGACTTTTGAGCCAAGACCAGCATCGCTCAATCTTATTGAAATCCGGTGAAGCCAGCAGGTAAATAAAGCAACTCACAGCCGGCTTGCTGAATTATAGCAGTTCGCTCTCGCGTAGTTACAGTACAAGTGTTCTAAATTACTCCTGATCAAGCATCCCTCTCTAATGTGTAAATACACGCCTAGCGAAGCGCTATAGTTGCTCAATGCGACCCCCTTTATGAAACGTGGCGTTATCCATGATCACAACCTGCCCAGGGAAAGAGTTCTGGAATTAGACAGGTTTCCAACCAAATCTCAATTACAGCTCGATTACAAGCCCCTTCTACAGTAAAGGGAGCTATCAATTGACCCTGACAAAGATCTGCAATTATATTTACTCGCCCCTGCCTTCGTCCTGACTTCAACGCATGAAACCTTTCTCCTTTTGGGTTCCAGCCATAACCATGACCCCTCGACTAATCTTATCTATCCCGATCTGGAGACGCGATCGCTAATTAGAATTCTCTCCTGATTCAATCGCCTGCTGTAGGATGGCTTTATTAACCGAAGGTCCCCAAGTTTCCAGGGATGCCAGATTTCTCGCCAACCATTCCTCCACCGTCGCCGCCAGCTTACCAGAGAGACAATCACGCCAAGCCTGACGTTGTAGGGAATGTCCATCCTGTTTACACCACTGTGCGATCGCGTCAGACAGCGTTTCTATTTTATCCGTTAAAGGTTCAATTAACTCCGCCAACTCCGCTAAGTCTTGAGGCGAAAAAAGCGAACGGCGATTATTTAAAAGTTCAATAAAAGACATAACATTCTGTTGAGCAAATGATGGCGCTGCTAGTTGAACAACATTCAGCGGTAAATCTAATCCTTCCGCAATCATCTCCACACTCAAACCCAACTCCATCATGCGTGGGATAGCCTCTAACTTGGCTTTGAGTTTGCCTCGTTGTTCTCCTCGTTGTTCTCCTTCTACTAACCCTTCTTGCTTGGCTTCCTGATAAACCTTGGTTTGTTTAAGTTCACTTAACCCCAACATGGCTTCTATCTCCTCCCGGCTTTTTTGCGGTAATTTATAAACAATGATGGTTTCAATTAAATCAATCAGGTCACGTTTTATTGTTTCATCAGTTATCTCTACTTGAGCTTGTTCGATTAAGCGCCTTGCCTGTTCTGGGGCTGTCTGTTCCTGCTCAATCACTAGCTTAACAATATTAACCCCAACAGATGTCGATGCCTCATCTCCTAACTCATCCAAGTATATCCGAGTCACTCGGCTGAAGAGTTCCCGAAATTGTAACGGTTGTTCTCTCTCAATCCGGCGACTTGGATAAATCACCACAACCTGCCAAGGATAAGGCGGTTTGTATTGATTCAGAAAGATAAACAGTTCAGTAAATAAACGATAATATAAATTCTCATCTCGTTGAAACTGAACCTCAACCACATAAAATGGTTGGTCTAGGGTTTCGTTCTTAGGCAAAAACAACCCATCTAGTCTAAATGACAGTTGTTTGATTTCACGGGAGGTAAATTCATAACTTGCGGCTTGTTCTGGCGCTTGATTAATCAGTTCAAAGAAGATACTGGGAAACTCCTTAAATAAGCTATAAAAAATCGTGTCGGTTTTCACGCGCTCTTGGGGCAAATATCACACAGTTGACAAGGGCTACTGTGCCATCCCTGACGGGAAATTTTTCTATGATGACTGTCTTGACAAACTAAACAGAATATGATTTATTCCTTTTTTTAGCATTCCCTTTTCAGGTAAGGTGGGCAATGCCCACCCGACAACGACAGCGCCGTCATAAAGGGAAATATAAGCCAAAATGCTGGCTCAATTGTGGGTTCGCGACGCCAGTTTTAATTGTTATCAAAATCGTTGAGTTTTTAAGGGTTCTGTGGGTATCGAAATTAAATCCCATTACCCGCCCCTACAATAATTGATTGGGTGAAATGAGGCGCAGATCAATTAATGGTGTCAATTGGGTATAATCGCCGGATAGGGAAATAATTCGCGAAATTCCCGTCGCCGCTGTTGAGGGGACTCCGGTGTTAAATAACTCCACAGGGTTTCCCAGTAAAAAAAGGATACACCATCAAAGGCGCGATCGCGAATGACTTCAACTTGTGCTTGAATTTGCTCAAAGGGAATCGGAGCACGTAAGGTTCCCGTCAAAATGCCCACACTTACCGGAATTGTCCGCCGCGCCATGCGTACTGCGGGTTGATTGAGTTCCGCCGCAAAACTACTTAATTTATCCCGATAAACCTGTAACACCAATTCATCAACCCAACCCCGTTGTACCCAAGTTTGCCAGTCTTGCAGATAGTGTTTGTAGGCAAAAGCTTGGGGATTGGGTGATAGGGAAATGATACAATCCGGTTTAATCGATTTAACCGTCTGAACAATTTCTCCCATAAACTCACTAATCTTATTCGCCCGCCAGCGCATCCATTCCCCATTGAACGGCGAATTCGGGGGACTATTCCCATAATGCTCTTGCTGATAACGCTCAATGGTATAGGGATCATAGCCCAATTCAACAGGCATCCCGAAGTGATCATCAAGCTGAATCCCATCCACATCGTACTGGCTCACCACTTCCTTAATCAAATCGAGGATAAGCTGTTGTACCTCTGGATGCAAAGGATTCAGCCATAAGAGTTGGGGCTTCTGAGCAGTTGGTGCGATCGCTCCTTCTGTTTGGGTTAAACTTTGAGTTATCCAGGTGGGATGACGCCGCGCTAATTCAGAATAAATCGGTGTCATAAATCCATACTCGAACCAGGGAATAACCCGTAATCCTTGGCGATGTCCCTGCTGTACAATTTCAGCCAAAACATCTCCGTTGAGTCGCATAATCGTCAGCAGGGATTCTTGTTTCGCCACCGCACTCGGATAAAACGTATGCCCCCGATTCCAAACCACCGGATAAATCGTGTTAAAGTTTAGTTGAGACAATTGCGCGATCGCTCGGTTAATTCCCCAAGGCGAAAAAAATACACCACTCGCCACATTTGTCAACCAAACCCCTCTAATTTCCGTGATTGTTGTCGGAGTTTGAGAACGAGCTAAGGATGGGGAAAATAAAATTGATTTAGCAACAAGTATGACAATACTCAATATCAGCCCTAAGGCGAGAAAAACCCTGAATCTACTTTGACGTTTCTCACTCGTCATTCTTCATTTGTTTATGTCATTTGTCAATGGATTAACCTTACATCCAGACACTGTAGGGGCACCATCCTTGCGCCCGATTTAACCATCAAATCTATGCCACAATTTTAGTTGTGTCACGTCAGTAAGTTGGATTAACGAAACCAAACCCAACGGAATCTAGGGCTAAAGCCCCTACTACGAACACAATTTTAGTTGTGTCACGCCACTACCTACCTAATTTGATCAATTAACCTTACGCCCGCAAACCCTAAATAACCCTCGCTTTGCGCCCGATTCTAGGGTATCAAATTTCGTCAAACAGCCGTTGAATAAGCAAATTGGTTGCTGGCTTGAAATCCAACTCCTTGGTTGCTCGATTGAAATCCCACCCCATTACTCACTTGCATTTCGTTAATATCCAAACCATAGAGTTTTGCCCCTTTCAAATTGGCATCAAGCAAATCAACTTTTCTGAGAACTGCCCATGTTAGATTAGCATTCTCTAGATTCGCTCTGGCTAGATTGGCACCGGTTAAATCTGCTCCTTGGAGATTTGCCCAATCTAGTTTAGCCGATTCCAAATTAGCGGCAATCAAATTTGCACCTTCTAAGTTTGCCCGACTTAATCTCGCTCCACTGAAATTAACCCCTTCTAAATCAGCGCCCGCTAAATCTAACTCTTTTAACCAGGCATAGCTGAGATTGACAAAACTCAGCGCTGACCCATAAACTCTAGCACCAATCAGCCTTGCTTCAGATAAATTCGCCCATTTGAAATTCACTCCGGTTAAATTCGCATCCCGCAAATTCACCCGTTCTAACTGCGCTCCGCAAAGATTTGCCCCCCATAAGTTGGCGCGTCTGAGGTTCGTCCCACTCAACATTGCCCCACTGAGTTTAGCACCCGTGAGCTTTGATTTCACCATAAAGGCACCGCTCATATTCGCTTTAGTCAAATCAGTGTCAATAAGTTTGGCATCGTTCATTTTGACATAACTGAGATTAGCCCAATTCATCTGAGCGCCACTCAAATCTGATTTGAGTAAAAATGCTCTGGTAAAATCAGCACCTCTGAGATTCGCCCCGTTTAGGTTCACTCCGATTAACATGACTCCCCTGAGGTTAGCCCCACTGAGGTCAATCCCGGTGAATTCTCGATTTCCTTGTTCGTAAAGCTT
This sequence comes from Coleofasciculus sp. G2-EDA-02, assembly GCF_040226375.1. NCBI lineage: Bacteria > Bacillati > Cyanobacteriota > Cyanophyceae > Coleofasciculales > Coleofasciculaceae > Coleofasciculus > Coleofasciculus sp. G2-EDA-02. The sequence goes on from NZ_JAVKEW010000070.1 coordinate 44,948, forward strand.
GAGAAGTTGTCTAACGTTCATAGCTACAACGTCCACTAAGTATTTATGACTTGGGTAAGGTTAAATGAATTCATAATTTTCCTAGGATTCTCTTTCTACTTTAATCCTGATAGTTAATAAATAAACCTTCTTTGGAAAAATTTACGTTTATCCTCAATTCCCTTGAACTGTAGTATAATCTGCTCCCCACTTTCAGCAAGCCCTTTCAGCAAGCAGGATGGGATTGATCGCAAAAATCGCTGTAATCCTTAACGTCTAAAAAATTATCAAGCAGGGCTTCTAGTAAAGATTATACTGCTAGACTATGGCAATTCCGGCAAAATCGCCGACTTCTTTATCAAGCTTAAACAAAGCTTTAAGTGATGTTAAGCCTCAACCTTATACTCCTAACAATTTAGATTACACTGCAATACTTGTCATACAACTAACGTTTAAACTTGTAACTCATTCGCTGATATAGCGCTCAGGCAAAAACTATATATATTTAGAACAACTGAAAAATAAGATTTAACCAAGCGGTTGAATTTGACCCGCTTGAACCGAAAGAATTTGGGAGGAGTTCAACCACTGGGAATCAAATGCGCCTAAGTGAGTCGTTGTAATCAGGGTTTGAAACCGATCTTGAATCGCATCCAAAAGCTGATTTTGACGGTTGGGATCAAGTTCTGCCAACACATCATCAAGTAATAATAGGGGCGGTTCTCCCACAACCTCTTCAATTAACTTTAACTCTGCTAATTTTAGTGCCAAAACCAACGTCCGTTGCTGTCCTTGGGAACCATAAGAACGGGCTGGGGTTTGGTTAATTGTAAATTCTACATCATCTCGGTGTGGACCAACCAGGGTTATCCCCTGACGCTGTTCTGGAAGACGACGATGGTAGAGTTTATCTAAAAATGCCTGCTGAACACCTTTTGGGTCATCCTTTTCTAGGTTGACATTAGGCGCGTAGGTCACCTCAAGTAACTCTGTTTTACCACTAATACTGGCATGCCAAGATTGGGCAAGGGGTGCTAATCGTTGCAACACTCTAGCACGACGCCGAGTCACACGCGACCCCGCCGTTGCCAGTTGAGCATCCCAAAGGGACAGTTCTGCCTGAGGCGGCTTTGATGATAATACCCCATTCTTTGTCCCATCTTCCTGCTGCTTCCCCATGGTTTTGAGCAAGGCGTTGCGCTGGCGCAGTACTTGATTATATTGCTGCAAAATATAAGCATAAACAGGTTCGAGTTGGGTCAAAATCGAATCAAGCCAATTCCGTCGTCTCTCAGGACTCCCGCGAACTAAATCCAAATCCAGACTAGAAAACTGTACCGTATTCAAGATGCCCAAAAAATCAAGCTGGCGACGTAAGGATTCGCGATTGAGAGCCACAGTACGTCGTCCCTGACTGCGGAGAGTTAACCCCAGTTCAACAGAACCATAAGCACGTTCCAAGATAGCCTGAATTTGACAAATCGAGGCATCCTCTAAAACCAATTCGCGATCGCGCACTGAGCGATGACTCCTCAGCGTCGAGAGTAATTCTACCGCTTCTAGCAGATTAGACTTCCCCTGAGCATTATTTCCCACCAAAATAGTTTTCGGTGTCTCAAAATTAACCAAGCAATCTTGGTAATTCCGAAACTGGCGCAAGTTTAAGCGTTTTAAGTACATTGGTCATGGTTGACTGGTGATTGGTGATTGGGGAACCCTTAACTTCGCCCAAAAAACCTAGTTTTGTGTAGGGGCGGGTTTTACTACTATCGTCTCTTACCTAATCCAAATGTGATTAAACCCGCCCCGACTGAGTTTTAACTGATAACTCCCTCATCTACCTATTCATGCCTAATGACGAATGATAAATGACGAATGACCAATTACCGATTCTTGTACCAACGAATAAACAGCTTCTCCAACTCAACCCAAATAAACAATGACGTACTAAACCCCAAGCAAATCAGCAGTTCAGTAAGCGTGAGAGGTTCTGTACCAAAGAAATTTTGCAAAAATGGCACATAAATCAACGCCAGTTGCAAAATCGTCGTAACCGTTACAGCCCAGATTAAATAGGGATTCGAGAAAGGATTTACCTCAATCGTTAAACGAGTATTTGAACGAACCGCGATCGCATGTCCCATCTGGGCAATACATAATGTGGTAAAGACCATTGTTTTCCAGTGGAGTGGAAAATAGTCAAACGCCAGCGCCATTAAAATAATCGTGACAATGGCGAAAATAATTCCAATCCGCACCATATACAAACCCAGCCCCCGGGCAAAAATACTCTCACGGGGACTAAACGGAGGACGCTTCATCACATCTGGTTCAGCTGGTTCTACCGCTAAAGCTAGGGCGGGTAAACCATCAGTCACTAAGTTCATCCAGAGAATTTGTAACGGCGACAGAGGAACATCTGGGAGTCCCATAATCGGTGCTGCGGCAATAGTTAACACCTCACCAATGTTACTACCTAAGATATAGCGAATAAAGCGGCGGATATTATCATAAACCGTGCGACCTTCTTCCGTCGCGGCAACAATCGTGGCAAAGTTATCATCCAGCAGTACCATATCACTGGCTTCTTTACTCACATCTGTGCCTGTAATGCCCATCGCAATACCGATATCCGCTTGCTTAAGAGCGGGAGCATCATTAACTCCATCACCGGTCATAGCGACGAATTCACCTTGACGCTGAAGCCCTTGTACAATCCGCAGTTTATGTTCAGGAGAAACACGAGCATAAACGCTCACCTGTTCAACCTGGTTATCCAGATCCGATTGAGAAAGCTTTTGTAACTCCTGACCGGTAAGAACGCGATCATGTTGATCCGCAATACCCAAAGCATGAGCGATCGCGCGAGCCGTAAGCTGATGATCTCCGGTAATCATCACCGGGCGGATACCCGCATTCCGACAGCGTCGCACGGCATCCAGAACTTCTGGGCGGGGGGCATCTAACATCCCCACCAGTCCTAACCAAACTAACTCTTGCTCAGTCGTTTCACTAGCATCTACCCCATCATCAGGTGCAGCCTCCAGATGCTTATAGGCAAACCCCAAAACCCGCAATCCCGCCCCAGCCATTTGATTATTGTGCCGCAGGATTTGCGTCCGTTGCTCGTCGGTCAACACCTCAGTGCGATCGCCCGCATGCAAAGAATGGCAACGCTCCAAGACTAATTCAGGGGAACCTTTGGTAAACATGATGTAGGGGCTATCTGTTGTCCCTTGTCCGTCATTCGTTGCCACTGATCCATGTGACCCTTGACAAATGACACTCATGCGCTTTCGCTCTGAGGAAAAAGGAATTTCACCGACCCGAGGAAACTGACGCCGCAACGGTTCTTTATCAACACCACCCTTCCCGGCTAGGGTAATTAATGCCCCTTCAGTGGGGTCTCCTAAAATCAGCCAATCCTCCTGTTCATACTGCAAGATAGCATCATTACAGAGAGCGCAACCTTGAAGTAATACTTGTAATTCGGGATACTCTTGGGCAGAAACCGCTGTCTCGGTGATCAGAAAATCCCCGTTAGGAGCATAGCCTTCTCCGGTGACTTGGAACGTGTGGTGGGGCGTGATGACCCATTGCACGACCATCTTATTTTGAGTCAGGGTACCGGTTTTATCCGAACAGATCGTCGTCACACTACCTAAGGTTTCCACGGCGGGAAGTTTACGGATCAGAGCATGGCGACGCACCATGCGTTGAGTTCCCAATGCCAAGGTGACGGTAATCACCGCAGGTAAACCTTCTGGTACAACCGCTACCGCCATACTTAGAGACACTTCCACCAGTTGTTGCAGAACGCCTAAATCTCCGCCACTTTGAATTAAGCCGCCAACAACAACCAACACCACTAGGATTAGAGAACCACTGACTAAGACATTCCCCAATTGAGTCATCCGCTGTTGCAGGGGTGTTGGTTCGCTTTCCACCCCTTGCAACATTTCGGCGATGCGTCCCAATTCCGTCTTCATCCCTGTCGCTGCAACCAGGACAGTTCCTCGACCTTGAACGACTTCGGTACCTTGAAAGACTAAATTGATGCGATCGCCTAAGGGGGTATCCTCAGCTAAGGTGACAGTGGCTTGCTTATTAACGGCGTTTGCTTCTCCGGTTAAGGCGGATTCCCGTATCTGGAGATTGGATTGCTCGATTAACCGTCCATCAGCAGAAACTTGCACACCTGCTTCTAGGAGCATAATGTCTCCAGGGACAAGCTGTTTGCTATCCACCTCCATCGGTCTACCCTCGCGGAGGACACGGACTTTAGGAGAGGCTAGATTTTTCAGGGCGGCGAGGGCTTTTTCGGCACGACTTTCTTGGAGATAGCCCAAGACACCGTTAAGAATAACGATTAATAGAATCGCAATTGTATCCTTAAACGGAACTTGACCCTCCTCTAACCCGCCTTGTCGCCAATCGATCAGGTCAATGACTCCGGAGATGATTGCCACCACAATCAGCATGATTAGCATGATATTGGTGAACTGATCCAGAAGAATCGCCCAAGTACTGCGACCAGCAGTTTCTTCGAGTTCATTTAATCCGTAGTATTGCGATCGCTGGCTGACTTGTTCAGCACTCAAACCCATCTGTGGATTGCTATCCAGTTGGGCAAGCGAGTCTTCTATGGATTGGGTATGCCATGCATTTAAGGGATCAGGCAACGAATGGGAAGGATGAGATGAAGTCACGGGGCAGGTTTGCATAAACACGATACCCAATCAATCATAGTCTTTTCAGCCAACAACTGTAATTGGTGATTGTTCCCTGTTCCCTTAAAACTGGTAACGAACCGAAAAGTGGAACCCCTCATCTTGAGCATTCTGACCTTGATCATCGAGTTCCACTAAGGGGATTCCATAGTCAAGGCGTAGGTTCAGTCCAGGTAAAGGTTGCCAAAGTATCCCCATACCCAGACTCGCTAAAAACTGCTCTTGAGGTAGAGGGTTCGGATTATCAGAATTATTCCACACCCAACCCGCATCGAAAAATGGAGCAATTTGGAACGTTGACGCACCTGAGGCGTTTCTCTCCAAGGTGATCCGGTCTTCTAAAAATAATCGCACACCATTATCACCGATTCGACCATTCTGTCGATAGCCTCGCACAGATTGAGCGCCACCAATGACAAATTGTTGAGACGGTAAAAGAGTATTGGGTGTAAGTTGAATATCAGCACCCATAATTAAAAAATGGCTACCACTGAGAATTTGGACTCGTTGTATCTGACCCAGCCAGCCCAAAAAACGTCCATCAGGCAAGGGATCGGGATTAATGTTAGCATCCAACCAACCTGTACCCAGACTAAAGAGCGATCGCACTGACCAAGCTCCCCTAGAATCACGGCGTAGGTAGTCTTGTCCAAATTGAATTACACTGGTGCGTGTTATCCCGTCAATATCAGCACCAGGACTCAAAGGGGCAGGCATACCCAACAAAAACGTCTGACTTTCCCTAAAGCTAAAACCCAGGGATAGAGCCAATTCTTCACGGGAGGTGCGAATTAAAGGTTGACGAAAACTAATCTCATACTGTTCAGATTCTCCCTGAATATCGAATTGAGCAAAGCGTTCGTCAGTCACTTGATTGCGATCAACGCTTGCTTGCACTTGCAGGGTGCCATTTTTCGGATTCAGGGGAAGACGATAACCCATATCAATCACCTTTGAGCCGCCAGTGGTGGAATAGAAGTAACTAGCCGTCAGTTCATCCCCATAACCTGTAAGATTACGATAGCGCCCGTTTATACCCAATCGTTCTGAACCGACACTCGGCGGTGAATAGTTATCGGTGGTGACACTCCCTTCAAAGAGATTGGCTTCGATGACACGAACAATGAGAATACTCTTTCCCCGTTGACTACCAGCGCGAAGACTCGCTTCTACGGACTCAAACAAGGGATTAGCCCGCAGTAGCCGCAATTTATCTTCTAGGCGAGCAGTATTTAGGGGTGTGCTAACACCAAGCTGAATCCGATTCTGAATGTAGCTGGGTTTAAGGCGGCGAATTCCCTCAATTTTAATGTCTTCCAGACTTCCTTCCAGGACAAAAATCTCCACAATACCATCGGTAATAACCTGGTCTACTAGAATGGCTCTTGAGGTGATGTAGCCGCGATTTAGATAAAGTTGGGTGATGGCATCGGCGACCTGTTGCAGTTGTTGTAGGGTAACAGCCTGTCCTTCCAAGGGTTGCACAATTGGATTGAAGTCCTCTGGTTCTAAGATGGTGCTACCTGTGACATTGATTTTCTCGATTTGAATAGTCTCCACGTTGGGACTCGTGGGACTCGTGGGAGTGGGTTCGGGTGGGAGCAACGGTGGGGAATCATCGGGACGTAAGGGTTCAGGAATAGGAGTGGGTTGAGGAAAACGATCATCCAGATTGGGTTGGATGGTTTCGGGGTTTGGAGGCGTGGGTGGGGTTTGTGCGATCGGAATATCATCAAAGGAAGCGTTATCTGTGGCAACAATAGGGTTGATTGTTGAGTGTGTAAGGGTGGGTTTCACTTCTACCGTTTCTTGGCTCATCCGGATATGACTAAACTCACCGCCATTTGACTCTTTTTCTGGGAGCCATTTACCCTCTACCCTAGAGTCATCGTCTGCCTTCTGAGAGCCTTCTGCCTTCTGAAATTGCTGGTGAGAGAGTTCCCTCAGATTAGGTAGATTGAGGGGGTTCTGGCTCACTTGTGACACAGACATTGGAGTTGTACCCAATGCCATTGGCGCATTTAGACCTATAATTCCCACCCAAACAGGTGTCAGTTGTCCCAGAATCTGCCCCTTTAAAAAAATATTTACTAAAAGCTTACTCCCCGACCCTTTCATCGTTGAGCGCCTCCAGCGACTAATTGTTCTGGAATAACTGCCCCTAAGCTCATACCATAGAGTCCAGCGCATGGATATTGCGTCTGATGTTCTACTCTACTCTTCGAGGAGGGTTTAGCCCAAGCAGAAGCCGCTTGCGCGTCTATGTCATTTGTACGCACAGTTTTTTACCAATGACCCCACTACCTTGGAGAACTTGGCAACAAGAATGCCCCAACTCAAGGTTCTATCTCTGACCAAAGACGTTCTAAGCGCCGTTGCCATTGTGCCAATACTTCTTCTGTTTGTTCTCTTGATTCCATGTCACCCATCAACCCTTCCCGATAAAAGCGATCTAGGGTTTGCAGGGTTGTTTCAAAGGATTGCCCTTGCTGCTTCGCCGCTCGAATGATTTGACGAATCTGACGGTCTACAAACTGGTCAAAGCTGGACTCTAAACCCTGTTGACATAAGCCAACCAATCGTACAACCGCAGCACAAAAGTCGTCAGGATCAAGCGTCTCCCGCTTATGCTGAAAGACGCCCCAAAGCACATTTTGATTCAGGGCATAGCGAGTTTCCTGAGTTTCATCAAAATTGGCTTCGAGAAGCTGTTCAAGAAAGGGTTGGGCGTCTTGAGCCGATGCGATGGGAACCAAGATTCTTAACCAAGACTGGTCTGACGACAGAAGGATTAACACTCTCAGCTGAGGTGTTTCAACCTGCCACGTCCCTGATTCTACCTGTTGAACCGCCCTGGAATTAAAAAGTTCTGCCAGTTTGATGGTAATTTCTTCGGGTTTCATGCTGTTTTTTTTTGAGAGAATTCCGTAAAAAAATCCCCTGACAGTTGCCAGGGGACAGGTTTAGCCATGTAAAAGATTCGGGATGAAGTGTGAAGTGGCAAGATTGACTATAGTTCTTGGTTATCTTTTGTTGTTCACACTTTAATCGTTAGAGCCATTCGGGAACTGCTTCTTCTTTGGTGTTGGTATTGCGTGAGGGCGTCTCGCGGGTAAACTTCATGTGAATCGAGCGAGTTTGTTCGCCATCGGCTGCCACTGCCATGATGGGGTAGTCTATGAGACCATCTTGGAAGGACATTTGGAAGCGGAAGGTTCCGTCTGGGTTCAGTTTAATCGGACGCCCACCAATGGTTACGGTTGCATCCGGTTCGGTTGCACCGTAGACAATTAATTCAGCATCGGCAACCAACCAGAACTGACGTTGACGAATGGGTGACATACCCACTCCGGACATACCCACTCCGGACATGCCGACACCAGACATGGTTAAGCCAGACATAGTGGGTACAGCCCACATACCTACCCCAGAGGGGAAGATGTAGGAACTGACGGCTTGAGAAGGAACCATCGATCCGGGAACATGCTGCATTGAGCCGAATAGAGAACCAGCAACGCGCTGAGCTTCGGCTGATTTTGCCATGCCAAAGATTTCGTCGTAGATGGGATTTTCGGCTTCTGCGGTAACAGGTGTGCGCTTGCTGGGAGGCACCAACTCGTATACAGTCTTGCCTTGGAGTTCTTCTTCCCAGTTAACGGTGATGAATTGGTCTTCAATCCAGTCGCTGGGATAAACTGGGGGAACATGTACGGGTTTAGAACGGGCTAGGACTAACCAGCGACCATCGGCACAACGATAACCAATATCTACTACGTAGTCGCGATCGCTAACGGGTAGGGGTAGGTACCATTCCCGTGCCAGTTCGTCGCAGGGATATTCCTGAATGCTGTGGGGGCTCTGGTAGTCCAAGCTGATGTCAGTGACATCATAAATCCGCAGTGCTAATTGCTGTCCTCCTTGACGCCGCAGGTCTTCTTTGTGGTCGTTAGGAATATCCCAGTAGGTATATGCCCATTGGGGATCGCGAGGCATGAGAACGATCCGACTTTCTCCATAACCAGCGGGTAAATCAGGTAATCCTTCGTCTACAGATGCGAGATTACCGCCGGTGCGATCTTCTTGACCGAGTTCAAATTTAGATGCTTCCACTTCTGGTTGTGCCTCCACTGTGCTAGTTGGACTGAGTGAGATTTTGGTATGTTGGACTTTTTGAATTTCTGCCAGCAGCTGCGCCTTACGCATCCGGCTATATCGCGAGATGCCGTACTCACTAGCAACTCTACGCAGTTGCCGTAAGGTCATCTCTTCTAAAGGTGGGCGTTCTTTTGCCATGAATATGCTCTCCAATTTTTAGGACGGTAGGTTGTATCTCTCCTGATGAATCAAAAAATGGGACTCATAGTTGAACAGCATCGCGTTTGATAAAGGTTGATGATTCCTACCGCCTTAGAGTAAGTCAGTCTCGGTGACGCATTGCATTCGTCTTTCGTTTGGGCAGTTACAAACTCAGAACGACTTACTCTTTAGGCTTACATTGGGATTATTCCCGATAACACTTAGCGCCAAGAATCACAGAAATACTCAAATCAGCATTTCTTTGGGATCGCTTTATTTATTTATGTAACAGAAAAGCCTTAGGTACGGTCAAGGGGATCAAGACGCCAATTTTCAAGAATTGACGAATTTACAAGCTTGTCGGGGATCGCAATGTCAAGATTCCATAACATTTTCAGCCAAAGGGGATCGCTTAGGGGAGCGGGGGGAGCAATGTAGAGACGCGCCATGGCGCGTCTGGGAGCGGGGGGAGATGAGGGACAAAATTTCTATTCCTATTCCCTATGACACACCGAGCGAAGCCGAGGTGTTCCCTATTCCCTCACAAATGACAAATGACAAATAACTACCTAGAAATTGAAAAACCCCTCATCTGAGAAATCCTGCTGTTCCAGCCAATCTTGACCCAACTGAATGGTCACATCGGAGGCGAGGGAACCTGTACTCTCAACCCGCACCTCACCAAATCCCAAATCAGCCCGGATAGCCGCAGCGGTGGCTTCGTCTCCTTGTTGAGCGATAATGCGGGTGACGCGCAAGGGTTCTGCCCAGGGTTCGCCGACATAACTGTTTCGATAGCCAGCTTCTTTGAGCGTACTGGCTAGGGATTGAACGGCTTCTGGATTATCAGTACTATCTTGAATCGCCACCCGCAAATAACCTGGGTCAATATCGGAGAGTTCGCTATAGCCTTGATCGAAATGTTGAGCCACCATTTGGCGAATCTGGCGGTGGTTTGGTAACCAATAACTGACTTCCTTTTCTCCGGTGCCGTTAAACCGACCTGGAACCATTAACATTTGTACGTCAGAACGCTTGCTATTGACAGCAAATCCGATCAGAGCCACCAATTCTTCGACGCTTAAGTTTGTGTCAATGTGAGACTGAATAACCGATAGAATTTTGGGCAGTCGCCCTAAGGTTGTTGGATTGAGTGCTTGCTCTATCAATGCCCGCATTAGTATTTGCTGGCGCTGTACTCGACCCACATCACCATATTTGTCATAGCGAAATCGCAAAAATTGCATTGCCTGATCGCCATTAAGATGCTGTTTGCCTTGCTTAAGGTCGATATAGAGGCGTTGAGAGTCATCTTTATACTTCATGTCCTGAGGAACATACACGGTGACCCCACCTAGGGCATCCACGAGCTTTTCCACACCTTGTACATTAACTCGGACATAACGGTCAATGCCTACACCATCAAGGAGTTCACTGGTTGCCTTTGCCGTTAAAGCTGGTCCACCATGGTAATTAGCGGCGTTGATTTTAATCACACCATACCCTTCAACGTAGGTTTGGGTATCGCGGGGAATGGAGAGAACCTTTAACTTTTGGTGGTTGGGGTCAAACCGAGCCAAAAGCATGGTGTCGGAGAGTCCATCAAAGGAATTGACCAGTGCATGGTATCCCAAATCTTCCTCTAGAGGTTGATCCAAGTCAGAACTGAGAACCTTAGTCCCCAATATCAAAATATTGACAGGTCGTGTCAATTCAGGTAGTCGCATACTATTGCGGGTCATACTACCCTTGTCACTAAAGACGGCTGCATCATCATCACTCAGTTGGCTTTGCAGTAAAGGCATACTCGATAGCGAAACAGCAAGCATTGCCCCTGCTGTTGCTGATAACATGGCGACGCCAGTAAAGCCTAACCACAGCCAAAGCCAATGTCCTCGTTTAGCTTTAGTCGGTTTCTTTTTCGGCGGTTGAATCCTCTTTTTCTGTCCTGGGCGGGGTTGTTCGTAGGTTTTTCGAGCTGGCACTTGGTTTCCTCACACACACATAAGCGATCAGGATGGGTTTAAGCAGATGATACACGCCGATGCCCTCATTGCTTACCCTGAGTCTGATTTAGAGCGTTTTACACAAACACTCATATCAGGTTTTCTCACCGTTTGGGGCAAAACCAGGCAAATACGGCAAAAGAAGAGAGCAGTCGATCAACTCCAGGCATAAAAGCCCGTCACCATTTTCCTATAACCGGACAACCCAAACGTTGAAATCGTTTACTCGGACAGATGCTTTCGCACTTTTCCTTCTGCCACCTGGCTAATCCCAGGGAGACGGGGTAACTTCCCTTGCCACAAGCGCACCATGAGCCAAACACTCACTAAAAAATACCCAGAGGTGAGCATGGTATTGATAAATAACAGGCGGAAGATCCAGAACTCCGTAAGCTGCGCCCCTGACAATAATAAAATGTAGCCTAGTAGCCAAGCGAAAGCCAAGGTGACGGACAAGCGACTCACCGTTTGCTGTTCTCGTGTTCCTTGACGACGGTAGAGTGTCCACAGTGCCGGAAAAAAGCCGATCACAGGCAGCAGGTAGGCAAATAGCTGTAAACGTTGCAGGTTTTGATTGTCCAATCGGTCGAGGTGATTCATGGTGCTTTGGTTTAAGGAACAAAAACCTTATCAGGTGGGAATTTGCTCATTGCTCATCAGTGCTAAAAAAGGGAATAATATCACAACGGCATACCAGGTAGCACAAAAACTGATGGGTATTCAATTCAATTTCATTGTCAAAGTCTTAATTCTCTCCCTTAGCATTTCCCTGGTGATTAAATACACCAGTCCTAGTTTACCCTCTATTCCGGCAACATCCGGGAATGCGCTGATTGCCGTACTCACACCTGCTATAATTTTGGCGATCGCTCTCTTGTGGCGCTTCTGGAAATTTCATCAGCATCCGGTTGAGTAGTGGGAGTTAACACTTAGTCAGGGCGGGTTTTGCACAAACGTTATCATCAATAACTAAACGCAACTCCCTAAACCCGCCCCTACACATTTAAAATAAATGGCACTGAAAATTTGGATTTTGGGATCACCGAAACCCTGAATATGCCCTAGGGAGGACACTGCCCACTAAGGTAAACGCGCTCCAAAAATAAGGATGGGTAAACTCCTTATCCTCAATTCCAGCTAATTCTTCAGGTAAGGTAATCGTCCCATTTGGAGTAATCAATTGCCCATTTTCAATCTTCACTTGACCCTGAATCATGGCTAATTGTGTTTGTCGCAGCGCTTCGGCTTTAATTGGGACTTCTTTTAAATTTCGATAAAAAGTGGTCATTAATCCCAATGTACCCTCATCACTGACATACCAGAGACTTCCTAACGCTGATTTTACCCCGGCTTGTACCGCTAATCCGGTAAAACCTAACTCAGCCTCTTCATTTCCTAATGCGGTTCGACAGGCACTTAATACCATTAGTTCTACAGGGGGATTATGCAATCCAAGTTGGCGAATTTGAGCTAAGGATAGTCTCGTATTCCAAAACTGGATATAGGAATTTTCCGGTTGACCCGATTTAAATTCACCATGAGTTGCCAAATGAAAAATACCAAAGGGTTGATCCGCCCGTGCTGCTTTAAGATTAGCGGGAGTAAACGTAGAATTAAGGAAGGATTCACCTTGCCATAGTTTATCTGCAATCGCGCATAATAAAAGCCAGATCATTAATTTCTCTATCTTGTAACTCCTCCTCCAACGGAGCAATTAACCACCGATATAATTGTTGTGCGCTAGGAAGAAAAGGACGAGGAATACGAGTATCCGTAACCGCACGACGGAATCCTTGTACCATTTCCATCACCCTTTTCCGAGTCGCCCCCGGAACAATAAATCGCATCGGTTCCCCTTCAGCCGTAACCAAAATCAACTCCAATTGCGCCCCATGTTCCCACACCTCCTGAGCCAAAAATATAGACTCCCAACCGCCAACCCCCTCTGCGAACCTCTGCGCTTCCCTCTGCGAACCTCTGCGTTTCCTCGTCTCAACTTCCCCTCTCCTATAATTTCACTGTTTCCTTTGAATCCACCTCAACGTCTGTCTCCAGATTCTCCTGCGTACCTGTCAATAATGCGGCTAAATATAGCGGCGTAAAGAGGTTCAATTTTTCAGAACTATTGACTAATAGTTCAACTTCTAAAGACAGCAATTGTCCGGCTTGAGAAATCTTAATCTCGCCATAAAATCAGCCGGAACATTTAACTGAGCATTTTGCCAAAACACTATCCCCGCTGGGTTCATTAAATATAGATTGGCATTTCCTCCTGTCACCTGAATTAAGCCATTAATCAACGAGGAATTTCCGCCACTCCCTGTTTCGGTAGTTTAATCAATAAATAATAAAGTGAAAGAAAAGTATAATAAAGTTTTAGGTTTGTTATTTGGTGATACCGTTGGAATTGGACACCGGCAAAGACAGCGCAACGACAAACACGATCGCGTCTGTTGGAGGTTCAACCCCGACAAATCGACACCCCCGCCCCCAGATGTGCTACTGCACGTCTCTACATCAGCTAGGAAGTCGCAAATAACGAGTAAAATAACTCTTGTCTTGTGATCATCCTGCTTTATTTTGACCACCTGGATCACCCTGAAAACAACTCATACCCGCTGGGAAGCCGAGCTGATGCAGCAGGTTCTGGCAGCTCACGACATCCCTAGTCGGATTATTGACCAGGGTATCCCGTCCTATTTTGGGGCGGGGAGTCCGGCTGCGTTGCAAGTTCGCTCCTACGATCAATGGACAGCTTTGCTATTACTCAGTTCTCCAGACGAGGAATAAGCAGACATCTGGGATAATTATTAAGGAATTAAAACATTTCATGTCTTTATTTGACTGGTTTGCCAATCGACGAAAATCAGAACCGATTCCCCAACAACGACGGGAACGGGAGATTGCTGATGGATTGTGGACAAAATGTGAGGCGTGCGCGGTTCTCACCTATACTAAAGACCTGAGAGCGAATCAAATGGTCTGCTCTGAATGTGGTCATCATATCCGGGTATATAGCGACGAACGGATTCGCCAGCTTATTGATGGGAATACCTGGATACCCCTGGATGAGCAAATTCGCCCCACTGATCCGCTAAAATTCCGCGATCGCAAATCCTATAGCGATCGCCTACAAGATTACCAAGACAAGACTCAACTCACTGACGCCGTGCAAACGGGAATCGGACAGCTTCATGGATTACCCATCGCCCTAGGCGTCATGGATTTCCGATTCATGGGCGGTAGTATGGGTTCGGTGGTGGGCGAAAAACTGACCCGCCTCATCGAACAAGCCACCCGCCAACGCTTACCTGTGGTAATTATATGCGCCTCTGGGGGGGCGAGAATGCAAGAGGGCATGTTAAGCCTGATGCAGATGGCGAAAATCTCTGGGGCGCTGGAACAGCATCGTCAAGCTAGTTTACTCTATATCCCCGTGTTAACCCATCCCACTACGGGAGGCGTTACTGCTAGTTTTGCTATGTTAGGAGACATTATTTTAGCCGAACCCAAAGCTACCATCGGTTTTGCGGGACGCCGAGTGATTGAGCAAACCTTGCGCGAAAAACTCCCCGACGACTTTCAAACCTCTGAATATCTACTCCAGTACGGCTTTGTTGATGCGATTGTTCCTCGCACTCAGTTGAAAAAGACGCTGGCGCAGCTTATTCGTCTTCATCAACCCTTCCCCACCTCACCTACTGTGGTTTCCCATTCTGAACCGATGACGTTGATGGCGAAAGGCGCTGATCTCAAAACTGAGTTTTAAGGGGGGAGAGTTTTGTGAGTTTTTACCTATAAATCTTTGACGTAAAAAACTTCTTGAGAGAAAGACGCCCCCAGGATGGCATCATATTCATAGTGAAGTGACTCAATCTCAATTTCGTCAGTCAATTATTATGGGGTTTGCAGACCGATCAAAGGTAGACATTACTGCCGAATACACGGTTCCCACAAAAAAGATACCCGATCCAGGTAAACCTTTGGGAATCACTGACAACACTCAAGCGACCTATTCTTGTTTGGGTATTCTCCCAAGCTGTTCGAGAACACGGAGGAGAACAGCCCTAATGCCTTTAGGCTGAAGAGAGAGTTTTTCTCAGATTATGGTGTTTTGTCATCGTCTTTTGCTTCCACTTGTCGCACCCTCTGCTGTCACAATCAGTATTTTCGGAATTTTTACCGATATATATCTGAGACTGGATACATTGAACAGTTGTCGAGCGCAGTCCCCAACTAAAATCTCCGATTTAGTTGGGGTTAGCCAGACGCAGCCGCTTTGATATAATACTAATAGGTACGGCGGCAGTTTGTTAACTTGTTCGGCACGACCTACAGAACCTAGAAAACTTAAGATTAGGGGGTTCCAGCAGAGATTATTTGTTACGATAACGCATCTGCTGGGTAAAAATCTTAGTGCGTACACCATCCTTTTTGGTGTTAACTTCCTAGCAGAAATGGCAGGGAGGGGTATAAAGGCAAAAGTTCCTGATACCCACCGAGAACGGCGGCTCTTCGTGGTAACAGCAGGGGAGAATCCCCGACTAGAATATTTGATTTAGTCGGTGTTCCGTTCAAAGACTGAAAATGGGCGGCTTGTGCATTCCCTGTTTTCTGTTAAAAGTTCCCTTAAAATCCTTAGTGTGACACCTTCAGACGTGCCGACTGTCGGTTTGATCCCCATGAGTGGTTGACGGCGATGCCCTTCAGGTAGAGGATAAGCTACAGGTTGAGCAATTTTCATGCATTAAAGACGAATGAGCCAAATTTTTCAAGGAGAACCCCGAATGAAACGATTGATATTGCTGGCTGTGGCAATGGTATTCTTTGTGTTTCAAATAGCGGTGAGTAGCGCCACCGCTCTGGAACTGAGTCAGGACGTTCGTACTGTTCCCGTGAATGAACAGGGTGATACTAAGGTTGTCAGCCTAGCCGAGTTCAAGACAGGTCAACGCCTGTTTATCGATAGCTGTAGCCAATGTCATCTCGGCGGCAGAACTAAGACAAACCCCAACGTCACCTTAAAGATAGAGGATCTGCAAGGGGCATTCCCCCCTCGCGATAACATCGCCGCTCTCGTAGACTACATCAAAAACCCCACAACCTACGATGGATTTACAGAGATTTATGAGTTCCACCCCAGTACTCGCAGCGCCGATATCTTCCCTGAGATGAGAAATCTCACAGAAGATGACCTTGAGGCGATCTCGGGTTATATTCTGATCCAACCAAAAGTTCAAGGTATCATGTGGGGAGGTGGTAAGGCTGTCAGCTAAGTCCGAATTTTTTTGAATGATTCATTGGAGGGTTGAAAGGAGGCGATTAAAAGCTTGGAGGTAAAAACATTCAACGTTTAATTGGCTACGGCTCAACCCTTCAATAAGCAAAAGCAAAAGATGAAAAACTAGAAACTAATGCTGAATAATAGGATTAAAAGCTTTCACTTTAGCCATTCATTCCGATATAAGTTTTTTTCAGTTCGCAGTCTGTTCGCTACGTTGATGGCTCTGTGTGTCGTCTTTATGGTCAGCTCACCCGCTTATGCGATCGATGACTACGTTAAACGTTTTTTAAAGGTGACTGAACCCATTGCCTTAGATGTCAATGAACAGGGACAGACAAAGGAATTCACCCCAGACGATTTGGCTGAGGGGAAAGAACTGTTTAAAGCCCATTGCATTAATTGTCATGTTGGCGGAACCACCCTACAAGATCCGAGAGTTTCCCTGGGACTGGAAACATTGGCGGGAGCTACCCCACCTCGCGATAATGTCGATGGGATTATCTCTTTTCTCCGAGAACCCATGACCTATGATGGCAGTGCCTCAAGTTTTTGGTGTCGCCAAGTTCCAGATACTTGGATGCCACAGGAGCAAATTGAAAAGCTAGCCGCATTTGTCCTGAGAGCCGCTCAAAAGGCTCCAGGCTGGGGAGAAAAGGCTTCATCTTAAGGTTGTGGAAGTAGAGACGTAAGGCGTGGAACGTCTGGAAGATGAGGGAGATGAGGAAGATAGGGGAGATGGGAAAGCCATGGTGATAATCGGACAAGGCAATGCCGTTTCCCTACCAAAGCTTAGGGATAATTGATTCGTAGGGGCACGATAGTATCGTGCCCTGATCTCGCTTCTTCCCCAGCTCCACTACTAATACGTCATAATGGGGTGTAAATTTTGAGAGTAGCGCTCAAACTTTGAGCAAATGAAAACAGCGACGCGCCCAGAGGAATTAACGGATTTAGGCAACTGCTTACAGGAGGACTTGCAGTCATACCTGCATGAGAGCATTCCTGTTCAAGTTCGGTGTCGGCGAAGTGATGAACGGTTAGCGATTTGGGTACAGCATCCCGCCGAAGCGACGCTGGATCAAGACCAGATTCTCGCGTTTTTAGAACAAACGATCCGCAGCCAATATCCATTGGTGGCTCAACAAGCAAGAGTTAACCTGCTGCGAGCTGGAGAAAAGAAACCTTACGTCTCGCGATCGCTCTTCCTAGATTTGCCTGAACCTGAACCCGAAACCACAACCTCCTCTGATGCGGATTCGGTAGAAACGAACGCCACAGAGGAGACTAACCCCCCGTCTGAAACGGAAACTCCACAAAACTCAGACTCGGACGAAACACAAGCTGAATCATCCCATCCGTGGGATCAACCGATTCCTGAGGTAAGCGATGAAGATGAAGCCGATAAGTCAGAATCAGAAAAACCCCCGTCAGTCAAGGTTAGGTTAAAATCATCCCTACTGCCGTTGGTGGTAGCGGGTGCTGGGTTGAGTTTGCTGGTTTTCTTTAGCACGCTTTATGTCCTAACTCGTCCTTGTGTCATGGGTGAATGTGCGGTTTTGCCAGAAGCGGAACAGTTAAGCCAAAAATCAACCAAAACTCTGCAAAACCCAGAATCGGGAAAAGCAGTTTTGGAAGCACAGGAACAGCTACAAGAGGCGATTCAATTGGTTGCGGCGATTCCGCCTTGGTCACGTTACCACAGCCAAGCTCAACAAAAACTGCAAATCTATCAATCGCACTCGGAAACAGTGGCAGATATGGTAGAGGCGCTGAAAACGGCGGCTAGAGCCGGGTATGAGAGCCAAAACCCGCCCCATCCGGAGTCGAAGTGGCGGGAGGTTCAGAACCTCTGGCGAGACGCGATCGCTAAACTGGAACAGCTCCCCACCGATAGCAATCTCCAACCCTTAGCCAAAGCCAAAATTAAGGCGTATAAGACGAATTTAGAAGAAATTAATCAGCGACTGCTCAAAGAACGAAAAGCACAGGAACATATAAAAGCAGCTCAAGAAGCAGCGCGGATGGCACAGGCGCGTCAAGGAATTGCCCAATCCTTGTCAGACTGGCAATTGGTTTATGCGACTTGGCAAGCGTCGATGCAGCGTCTCAAACAGATTCCCCAAGGGACAACCCCCTATGAGGAAGCCCAAGAGTTATTGGCGCTGTATTTACCGAAACTCGCTAATGCCCGCGATCGCAAAACGAGTGAGCAAATTGCTGCCAATGCCTATAATCAAGGCGTGCGCTTGGCTCAACTGGCAACGGATTCTCAAACGGACAAACAATGGTCAACCGCCCTGATTCATTGGCGGAATGCGTTAACTTATGTTAATCAGGTACCCAAAGATACTTATTACTATACCAAGTCACAATCCTTAGTGGAACCCTATCGAGGTGCGCTCAAGCAGGCTCAAAACCAGCTTCAGTTAGCCGTTAAGATGCAACAAGCTCGTCGGGATCTCAATCAAACCTGTTTTGGGAAACCCAGCATTTGTAGCTATACGATTGACAACAAGATGATTAAGGTTCAGTTGACACCTGCTTATGTCCAGATGGTGCAACAACGAGCGCTAAGTGCCAGAAGCCAAGGAGACTCAGAAGCTCATGCGGGTATTGTGAATCATATTTTGACCTTGGGAGAAGCGTTGGAAGTGATTAGCGATAATGCCAAACTGCGAGTAGAGGTTTATACACCAGAGGGTGTGATGATCCAGGCACATAATCCAGCTCAGTAGCTAGTTCAGCGCGGCTTTAAATACCCACCAGTTCACAAGCTTGCTAAAAAGCAGCTCATATAAGCAAGTGCAGCCTTGTGCTCACCGCCAAATCATAGATTATGGCGGCAGACTTCTGGGCGGATTAGGTAATGTATCAAAATATTACTTTCAGTAACAAAATACAAAATAATAGAAGTTTAGATCCCTATCAAACCTTAAGATAACTAGTAGCGTTAGCTGCAAAGTCAAAGCTTATACAATCCAAACTCTCAAAGGGTATTCTCCTCAAAATTGCTCAAGAATTTTTATCGAAATTAAAAGATAAAGTTATTTTCTAGGGACTTTAAATGATACAGAAAACTCAACAGTTACAATTATCCCAATCCCAGATAAATCCCAGTCCAACGATGATGGCTCTATTTGCCATATTTACTGCCATCGTCGCTTTATCCCTTGCGGCTATATTTATCCGATTGAGTGAACGGGAACTCGGTCCGTTTGCCACAATCTTTAACCGATTCTGGATTGCCTTTTTAGTCTTATGGCTGTTGAACCAGTCGAAGGCGCGATCGCAAGGGCATGAAAAATTGTCTGTACCTCAGTCAGCTTATACAATTCGCGATTGGCTCATGTTGATCGCGGCTGGAGTGATGTTCTGGGGTTGTTTGGCACTTTGGGCATGGTCTCTCACCCAAACAGGTGTTGCCAATTCAACTATCTTACACAACTTGACTCCCTTATTCACAACCTTAGGAGTATGGCTGATATTCGGTCAACGCTTTGACAATCAATTCCTGATTGGTTTGATGATGGCAATGGTGGGAGCAACAGCGCTAGGATTTGATGATTTACAAGTAGCGACGGATAACTTTGCCGGGGATATTGCTGCTTTCTTATCAGCACTCTTTTCAGCCGCCAACTTAATGCTGATTGAAAAATTGCGTGCCAAGTGGGATGCCACAACCATTATTATGTGGTGCTGTTTAGTCGGATTGGTGGTAACGTTTCCCGTGGTACTGCTAACCGAAGACAGACTATTCCCGATTTCGGGTTCAGGATGGTTATCCGTTATCGGTTTAGCTATTGTCTGTCAAGTCGTCGGTCAAGGACTTCAGGCATATAGCCTCAAACGCTTGTCTTCTGGATTAGTGGGTGTGTTCCTGCTACTTGATCCGGTACTGGCAGCAATGGTGGCGTGGGTTCTGTTTTCAGAACACTTAAGCCTGTTTAACGGATTCGCGTTTGCTGTGGTTTTACTAGGCATCTATGTGGCTAAATCGAGTCAATACGCTTCTGATCTTATGGCGAATGACTCCCAACCTGCGCTTTGTGTAGCTGCTGGGAAACAACTGCCCCACAAATAACGCCGTAGTTAGCTTTTTGGGTATTATCTTGGATAACACTCAACAGCCCCACCGTCTAGATGGATGGGGATGGAGCGAGGTGAACTACTCAGGCTTACTTCGTTGAAGCCTGAGCTTCTGATCTCACAGGGTATTGCGTCAACTTAGACTTGCGCCCAAGTTTCGGTCTCACATCCCCTCCATCAGCAGCAGTCCCAGTCCCTGAGACCGATAGGATTCTGATGCCTTCCGCTCTGATATTTGCTGAAGCGTTACCATCTCTATCATGATGAGTACCACAGCTAGGACAAGTCCAACTCCTAACCTCTAAGGGCATCTCGTCCACCTGATAATGGCAGTTTGAGCAGAGTTTTGAACTGGGAAACCATCGGTTAATTTCTACCAATACCTTGCCCTCTTTTTCGAGCTTGTACGATAGAAAATTGACAAACATTCCCCAGCCTACATCAGAAATAGATGCAGCTAGTTTATGGTTACGATAGCGAAGCGTTAGCGAGTCTTCGAGCGTCACCATGCCCTTAGTATTTAGACTTTCGACTACGATGACTTGGTTTTCGTCAACAAGCTTTCTGGACAGCTTATGCAGGTAGTCTTGACGGACATTACTAACTCGTTCGTGAACCCTAGCTACCAGTTTTCTGGCTTTATCTGTTGAATTGCTCCCCTTCTCCTTTCTGTCTAATTTTCGTTGCTTCCGCTTGAGGTTACGCTCATGCTTGGCTAAATGCCTAGGGTTAGCAAACTTAGAGGTCTTGACCCCATCATTGACAATCGCAAAGTCCTTCAATCCTAAGTCAATCCCAGCTACTTTGCCATCGGTGCTAACAGGTGGGCTATCCTCTTGTGTCTCGGTCAAGACGGATGCAAAATACTTTCCCGATGGGGTCATGCTCACCGTTACCGTCTTGATTGTTCCTTCAATGGGTCGGTGTATTTTAGCTTTGACTTTTGCCACGCGACCAGGAAATTTGAGGCAACCATCTACAACTGTTACCGACTGGGGATACTGAATGGACTGCTTATTTCTTTTTGCCTTAAACCTAGGGTATCTAGCCCTACCCTCAAAAAAGTTCTTATAGGCAGTCACTAGGTTGAGTGTAGTAGCTTGTAATACCTGAGAGTAGCATTCAGACAACCATTCGGTTTCCTCCTGTTTCTTGAGCTTAGGCAAAAATGCGTTTAATGCTGAACGTGTCAAGCCTTTACCCGTTAACTGGTAAGTTTCAATGCACAAATTGAGTGCATAATTCCACCACCAGCGACTACAGCCAAAGTGTTGAGCTAGTATCACTTGTTGTTCAGTTGTCGGATATAGTCTAACTTTGACGGCTTGATGTCCCATCGCTTTCACCTCCTTTTCCCTCTCTTACCACTATATACTATTTAGGGTAATCTTATCGGGAAGATGGGAAATTTCGTGCCTCAATTTCCCCCTGTCCATCCTCACCCTACTATCGTTGAGAGTGAGGACTTCCGCGACATTGTTAAGTTAAAATTAGTATAAACATTAGTTACAAGGATTAAAGTTCTATGACGCCCTCATTAGCCAACTTTTTATGGAGTCTCCTTTTGGGTGGGGTGATTGTGGTTGTTCCCGCGACCATTGCCCTAATCTTTATCAGCCAGAAGGATAAAATCCAACGCTCTTAAGCTTGGGAGCGTCATTTGTCAAACCCTCGTCAAGGAACAGGGTAGCCTCGTCGCTACCCTGTTGTCCCTATCTAGAGAACTTTCTAAGACGGTGTAGTCCTTATCCAAGCCGTATTGGATACTATCCCAACTGAGTAAACAAATTTGGGCATAGTAACGTTAAGGTAGAGATTTATTGGCAAAACTCGCTACCATGAGCATGTAAGCCTGGTCAGCTTCACCGCGTAAGCGTGAATTGAAGGAGCCGCACAAAATCTTGGAATAGCTTCTCTACGGGTGGTCAGCCTGAAAGTTATGCCTGTCCCTGAATCAACAGGGAATCCCAAAAGGAAGGAGATATCGCTGCCGCCATAGCGGGGAGCCTAGGAACCGAACTAGAAAGGAAGAATAGGTGAAGCCCTTCACTTTTCAATGACCTTTCTGGGAAATCCCCTACTATACCGCTCGATTGGTTAGTGGGTGGAGGATGTCAAAGAACTGACTTAGGAGAGCAGGAATGGTAAATTTTGGGCTGAACTCAGCCAGTATTCTGGGTATTTTCTTGGCAGTTGCCGGAGCAGGGCTTTATTTCCTGCGCTCAGTACGTCCGGAATTAGCACGAGATCATGATATATTCTTTGCCGCTGTCGGACTCTTATGCGGCTTTATTCTGTTATTCCAGGGATGGCGACTTGATCCCATTCTCCAGTTTGGTCAGTTTCTGCTGACGGGTTCTGCCATTTTCTTTGCGGTTGAAACCATTCGTTTACGGGGTATCACCACTGAACAAGCCAAGCGCAATACAAAAATTGTGGATGAAGAACGCCCGGTGAGCAATGTTTATCGCCAGGTGGCTGAGTTAGATGAACTAGAACCAATGGAAGATGAAGATCCCTACATTGGTCGTCGCCTCCGGGGAACAGCCGATTCTCGTTATAACCGCAGCGACAGGTACGAAGCCGAGGTTCGCCGTCCTAGAAGTCGAAGCGTCTCCGATGATTTCCCTCCAGAAGAACGCTCCCGTAAACGCCGTCCACGTCCTGCAACTCGTTCCTCAAGACCACCTGCGGAACGATGGGAAGCTGATGTAGAGAATGACTGGGACGATAAACCGACTCCCACTCGTCGTCCTCGCCCTTCGCGTCCACCGAGTCGCAACCCCGAACCCGACATAGAATCTCCACCCAGAAGACGTCGTCCTACCCAAGAATCAACGGTATCTTTGGCAGATCAAGAGGTAGAACCGCCTCCCAGTGATTATGTGGATTATAAACCCATTGATCCCTTGGAGGATGATGATGAAGATGATTACGTACCTAAAGGTTCAGAATACTAAATTCAATTAGATGTGCCACGTTAGTGGAGTTGGGTTGCATTCCTCAACCCAACCTACTAATGGTATGTTACCTAGCCTAATTGCTAGCCAACGCCGCATTTAATAAAATAGCCAGGACAGAGCGAATTGCCCGCAGTTCTTCCGGCGGTTCCCGTAAAAACTCGAAACTACTGGCATTAATTAAAGCATTGTACGCTTCAACTACAGCCGCAAACTGAGCGGCATTAACGTCACCACCTGCGGTCAATCCGGATAGGCTAGTGGCGAGATTCTGGGCAAGGGTTGGATTTGCCCCAGCATTCACGAGGGCGTTTTGAATTTGACTCACCCCAGCCTCAACGTTACCTGTTCCCGTCAAAATCAGGGCTAAGTTTTCCTGGACGAATCCGGGAATAGGAGACGTGTCATTCCCCACACTTGGCAAATTTCGTTGGGCAAGTCGTTCATTCACGATACCCGCTGCTTCAAAAACATTTGCCCTAATCTCAGATGTTTCAAACACCAAAACGAGTTCACCACCCCTACCTCGACCAAAATAATCACCCACAATATCGCTCGTGGTGATAATATTCCCCGTAACATCAGACAGGACAGGCTGGGCATGGCTCGATGCGGTCATCGATAAAATTCCTGCCACGCCTACCGTTAAACTCAGTCCTAACTGAAACGCAAAATGTCTCATTTTTCTACTCCTTAATATAACTGACTTGAGTAATGGGCATAGCGATGCTATACCCCTACGCCGATAATTGAAGGTGGCTCAATCTCTACTTTTTAGAACGATAGCCCATAACCAATCCCCAAAATGAACCGAGGTTCATCACCAGCATTACCCGTCACATCAGCCACAGCCGGGGTAATCACCAATGGAACCCCTTGAATTGGCACAATTGAAGCCCCTACATACAAGTCTTGACCCGTCCAATCGGCGATTAACGTAACAGGTTCTACAACTTGTAGACCAACACTACCAAAGACATTAGTCGAACCCTCTTTATCCTCAATATCATCTAATGAGCGGAAACGCCCCCCACCGAGACCAACCGAGGCAGTTAGCCGACTCAAAGGTTCACTGGAATTTTCTCGCAAACGGAAAACTTTACTGACAACCCCATAAACACTTTGGTCGCCATCAGTATTACCCCAAACAATGGCATTCTCCACACCAATTGCCACAGCGAGATCATCACCAATTAAGCGGTGAAGTTTGAAACTAACTCCGCCATCTTCA
This sequence comes from Coleofasciculus sp. G2-EDA-02, assembly GCF_040226375.1. NCBI lineage: Bacteria > Bacillati > Cyanobacteriota > Cyanophyceae > Coleofasciculales > Coleofasciculaceae > Coleofasciculus > Coleofasciculus sp. G2-EDA-02. The sequence goes on from NZ_JAVKEW010000070.1 coordinate 69,520, forward strand.
AAGGTATCGCCAAATAAGTCATAAATTGAAACAGCGGTTTCTAGGGCAACAATTCTCCTAGCATCACCGACGCCAAAACCGACAACAACAGCACCATCGTCTTCATTGAAAAACCGTACTTGCTCTTGATAGGTAGCACCTAAAAATATATCCCCCGTTTGAGCGCCAAAGGCTGTAGGGCTATTAATACTAGAACCCCCGCGCACAATCCGACGCAATCGTTCCTCCACAGGCGGTGCGGGAAGGAGATACTGCCGTCGCAAGGCAGCAACTTGTTCCGGTGTCGGTGTTGGGGGTTCTTGGGCAATGGGTTCGTAACCCACAATGTAACGGGTTGCCACAGTGGAGGGCGGGAGTGGGGGTAATTGACCTTGGCTGACTAATGCTTGGTAGATAAAGGCGGCTACATCGGCACGAGTGGCAGTCTGATTCGGATTTAATAACGCCACATTGGGGTAATTCACCACCATCTGGTTCACTGTGGCGGCGGCAATGCTATTCTGCGCCCAGCCAGGAATTTGAGCGGCATCCTGAAAGATTTGATTTAATAAGGCTACAGGTTGAGCGGGAGCCGATAAATCCAACCCACTGACTAATGCCACTAGCACTTGCACACGGGGGATATTTTGATCGGGAAGAAATATATTATTAGGATATCCTTCCAAGAATCCCATACGATACGCTTCTTGAATGGCATCCAATGCCCAGAAATTAGCCCGGATATCCGCAAACTGAGTTCCTGGACGTTCCAGGGGTTGGTCAAACGCCTGACGAATCATCGCCGCAAACTGAGCGCGGGTGACTGGGGCATTTGGTCTAAATGTCCCATCGGGAAATCCTTGGATGATTCCCCGTGCGGCTAGGGCTTCGATAAAGGCTTGCGCCCAATTGCCTTGAATATCTGGAAAAGTTGTGGCTTGCACGATTTGCACCCCACGACTAGGCGGCGATTTCGGTGCAACTTGGGCAGGTTGAGTTGTATTTGGGGCAGAGTTTTGGGGGCGCAGGGCATCAGCACCCAGCATGTTATTTAGGAGTGATTCTCCTAGTGAGCCTTTTTGATTAGTTTGTGGGTTAGTTTGGGCTTGGGCAATATTCTGAGGACTGGCTATGTTGGCTGCTACACTAAGTAACGTGCTGCCCAACACTGAACCAAGAACCTGATACCCCCAATGGTGCATAGTTTTGCCAATTGGCTCGAAACAACCCTTAAACCTATATCTCCTCATCACTTTTGCTATGCTCCCGAAGCTCTCGTTGTTACCTCAAAGGTACATGAGTTTTGCCGATTCATGCCTTAATTTATCTAAAAAATTGGCGTGGATACTTCTGTTATAGCCCGACCGGGTTTAACGGGATCTTCCAAATACACAATAGTTGTTAAAATGTCAAGCATTATCTAACGGGCTTACCAATTTTGCTTTTATATCGTGGGACACCTTCAGGCTTATTAAATGTTAATTTAACAATAATAGCTGGCTTCGGCTAAAATGACACGGAGGGAGTAAAGGGCGACCCGATCCAATTGAATGGATACAGTTGTTGATTTTTGCCAGGGGGTCGCCCCTACGGGAGGACAAAAGGTTATATGCTCCCCTGTTGCCTAAGTGGAAATGGTTTTAGCTTTGATAGAGATAGGCAGCTCAATCCGAAACTCTGTATCTGTACCGGGTTCTGATAGACATTGGATTGAACCTTTGTGTTGTCCGACAATAATTTGGTAACTAATTGCTAGTCCTAAGCCAGTACCCGTACCAATGGGTTTAGTGGTGAAAAAGGGATCAAATATGCGATCTTTAATGTCTGAGGGGATATGAGACCCGTTATTGGCAATGCGAATAACCACACGCTCGTTCTGTAATTGTTCCGTCCGGAGAATAATCCGAGGGGGTATTGTACGAGTTTCTTCTTTGATGGCATCAATGGCGTTGTTAATAATATTCAGAAACACTTGATTTAACTGACAGACATAACATTCGACTAAGGGTAAGTTTCCGTAGTCTTTGACGACCTCGATATCTAGTTCTGGAGATTGTAAGCGATAATGCAACATTAATAATGTGTTGTCAAGTTCCTGATGAATATCAACCGCTTGCAAGCCAGAACGGTTTTGCTGGGAAAACTCTTGCAGAGAAAGAACCATTTTATGAATACGTTGGGTTCCTCGACGCATCGATGATAAAACTTTAGGCAAATCATCAATGAGAAAGTTCAGATCAATGGTTTCAATTTTGTCAATAACATCCGGGGGAGGATTCGGTGTGATTCCTTGGTAGAGATTGATGAGTTCAATGAGGTCTTGGGTGTAGCGTTCAACGTAACTGATGTTACTGTAGATAAATGTAACGGGGTTATTGAGTTCATGAGCTAAGCCGGCGACAAGCTGCCATAAGCTTGCCATTTTTTCCGTTTGCACCCATTGTGCCTGAGTTTGTTGTAACTGTCGCAGGGCTTGACTTAACTGTTGGGTTAATTGACGCGATCGCAGCCCCGCCCTAACCCGCGCTAATAACTCTTCGACATCAATGGGTTTGGAGATAAACTCATCAGCACCAGCATCCAAGCCTTGAACGCGATCGGTAATTTGATCGCGCATGGTGAGTAAAATTATAAACGTGGTTGCCAATTCCGGATCAGCTTTCACTTGCCGACAGACTTCTAGTCCATCTAGGCGCGGCATAATCCAATCACATATAATCAAATCCGGATGGAGTGATTTGACATAGCGTAGGGCTTCTTCTCCATTTTGAGCGATCGCGACTTCGTGACTTTGACTGGTGAGTAGATTTTTCAGCACAAGCTGAACCGTCAAATCGTCATCAACCACTAAAATTTTCGCCATAGCCGATTAACCGCAATGCTTTATTCGGGGAGTTGGTTAGAAATATAAGATTGTACCCCTAACTCCTGGCTTTCTAATGCAACAAGCAGATCGGTAGCACTGGAAAACTTCTCAGCTTTTGCCTGACGCTCCAATTCAGTCGCGATCGCCCTAAGTGAGGAAACGCCCACATTAGCCGCAGCTCCTTTGATCTGATGGGCGCATCGTGCAACAGTGAGATAATCATTGGCGGCTTCAGCTTGCTGAATCGCTTCTAGGTTAACGTGAATGACCTGCAATAGGGCGACGAGCAGTTCGCGTTTTAACTCGACTTCGCCTAGACTCACTTCCTCTAAGCGATCCAAGTCGATTTCTATACTGTTGGTGGGATTGATAGGTGAAAAATCCGACTCAGACAAAAAGCTTCAATTCCGATTTTTTATTGGGCAATAGTTATAACCTTACCATAAATGCGATCGGGGGTTTAGTAGAAATGCAGGGCGGAGCGAAGTCTGGTAGCTCACCTGCAAACTGAGTAAGGGCGGGTTTTGCACAAATGTTACCATCAATAGCCAACAGCCAGTACCCAAACCCGCCCCTACAAGTATCACGAATCACTTGTTCCCCTTAGATTCCCGACGCCTTAATTAAATCAGGGATTGGGTAGGGGAGTGAGTCTAACTGATAACCCCTGTAAGGGGTGAATCTGCCTCTTGCGGTTGGACAGTTTCGTCCTCTGGCGGTAATCCTAACACCTCTCGGTATACACGGATATACTGTTTGGCTGATTTATCCCAACTAAAATTCTGACGCATCCCCCGCTGCTGTAGCGTTGTCCATTGATCTTTAAAGCGGAAGCCTTCCCAAGTCCGCACCATGCAGGTATAAAAGTCTAAGGGTTCATAGCGGTCAAAGCAGTAGCCAGTGCCGGTTTGGCTAACAGGTTCATGGTGAGAAACGGTATCCACCAGACCCCCTGTACGCCGGACAATAGGGACACAGCCGTAGCGCATGGCTAGCAGTTGACTAATCCCACAAGGTTCAAACCGGGATGGCATCAAGAATGTATCACAACCGGCATAAATGCGTCGGGACAGAGCATCATTATAGAGGAGTTGGACAGACATACGACCCCGATAGCGGGATGCCAATTGCCACATTTGGGTTTCGTAGTAACGTTCACCGGCAGCCAGTAATATAAATTGGGCATCGGTGTAAGCCATGAAGCGGTCGAGGACTTGTAATAATAGGTCAATCCCCTTTTGCTCAACTAGGCGCGTGACCATACCCATGAGAAAGACATTGGTGTTGACTTCTAAGCCCACCTCTTCTTGCAGGGTCACTTTATTTTTTCGACGTAATTCAATTGTATCGGCGGTGAAATTTTGCTCTAGGTATTTGTCGATTTCTGGGTCATAACTATCTGTATCAATGCCATTGAGAATCCCGACGGTTTTACCACTAATGAAAGACATTAACCCTTCTAGAGTTTCGCCGTATTCAGCCGTGCGGATTTGATCAGCGTAGGTTGGCGAGACGACAGTAACTCGGTCAGCAAATTGTACCGCTGCCGCCATTGTGTTATGACCTTGCATGTACCAAGGACACCAGGTTATCTGCTGTAAGCGCCAGCGCCAGGGACCTTGATACGCCAAGTTGTGAATGGTGAAGACGGTGGAAATATCCGGGGATTGGTTCATCCACACGGGAATCATGCCGGTGTGCCAATCGTGGCAATGAATAATTTGGGGTTTCCAGTAATTCCAGGCAAACTCAGATGCACCATTGGCAAACAGGGTAAAGCGCCAGTCTTCATCCTCTCCTCCGTAGACATTTCGCCCGGAGAAGGCGAGATGTCCAAACAGATAGAGGGGGACATCGGTTCCGGGTAAAACCGTTTCATAGACGGCGAATGACTCAAACATGGCATACCCCCACCAGACGGGTTCTTTGGGAATCTCCATCTTGTGGGCTAAAAAGCCGTAATAGGGCATAAAAATCCGCACATCATGTCCCAAGCGCTTCAGAAACTTGGGCAATGCGCCCACGACATCCCCCATACCGCCGACTTTTGCCAGGGGCGCTACCTCTGCGGCAACAAAAAGAATATTCATATTGATAGTTGTGTACGATGAAGTCTCAAGTAGTAATAGTATCCTTCAGAGGGGCGTTTACAATGACGAATCCTTGAATTCGTGGCATTTTGGCGCCAGTGTGGAGAGATAGAGGGATCAGTGCGATCGCCCTGGGTTTGTAGCAAGAGGAGGCGATTGAAATCGCTGCTACACTTGCCTTTCGTCCGCCTGCGCGGACTAGATTATAAAGGGGGTGGCTAACCCGGATTTGATATTACCCGTTTTGAAGAGCATGATATCGGTAAAACCCGCCCCTACAGACTATCGGGTTACCCTTGGCTGAGAATCTGCCACAGACGCGCGATCGCATCCGGTTCCCTCAGCGGCTTAAACCCTTATACTCAAAGGATGCGGCTCTCCAGTAGTCAGGGTGATAAGCAAACCTGATTATTCTTGGAAACTTTGTGGGGCAAGGCTTTCAAAACAATGTTTTTAATGAAGCTATCACTAATATAGGGTTTTCCACCACAAGTACGGGAGAGCCAACCAGATCAACAAAAATCCTTAATACCAAATCCAACTTATTCGCTTCCGTTGTCAAATCTGCCGCTAATCCCTCTAAATCCCGTTCTAATTCAGCGCGAGTCTTTAGCTGTGCCGCTTGACAAGCATCATCCCAACGCTGTTGCTGTAATGCTGCTTCAGCTAAAAAGCTATAATCTTGGGCTAATTTACTTGTACTGCCATAGGTTTGATGTAAGGATAAAGCCTTTTGCGCTACTTGTTCTAGTTCATTCCACGCTTGCATCCGTCGCAGCACTCGTTCTAATTGAGTAATGCATTTTGCCACTAAATCGGGGCGGTTTTCTTGGTCAAATAGTTCTAGACAGTGCTGGAGATGAATCTTGGATGTTTGCCAGTTAATCGCCTGATGTTTTCTGCGGTCAGTTGTGCGATAGTAGTAGAGTCCAATATGAAATAGGAGTAATCCGGCTTTTAATTTGGCATTAATCCGGACGGGTTTAGTTTCGTTATCGATTGTCTCTACATTGGGGTCAATGGGGGCGGGTTTAGTTATGTTATCTGTTTGGCGAGACACGTTATCTGTCAAACCCGCCCCTACCTGCTGCCAAAACGTTAGGCTTTGTTGCATGATGTAAAACCGTCCCTCAGAGGCTTCAATTGCCCAAATCAACTCCTCTAGGGCTTCCTGATTATCAATTCTTCTAAAGCACTCCCTCCTACCTATAACGTACACGAACCCTCTGCTACCTGGAGCGTTAACCTCTGCTACCTGGAGCGTTAAAAAAATAAACCCGTATCCCCCCTACCCCATCAAACTATTCTAACTCACATAACACAGATAAAAGAGTGGGCGCAAGGATAGTGCCCCTACCTTTTCATCCCTGCAACTCTTGAGCATCCACCAAAATCGGATTCAAATCAAACCAAGACTCATCATCATAATAATATTCAAACACCAACCGACTGCGAATCAACATTTCATATCCCTGATCATCACTCACCCATTTCCGTTGCTGCACTTGTCGCAATAACCCCCACTGACTATCCGAAATTCTCAGCGTCATTTCATTCCGATATAGCCGAACTAACTTCTCCAGAGTCTCCCGACACAGGGGAAACTTCCGTTCCTTTTTTATCCAATCATTGAGTAACTTCAACAAATCTCGCACATGACCCCCGCTCCTGTAACATAGATAGTCTAAACTTTCCAAATTATCGAAAATTTCAGTACAACTTTCCAGACGTTCTTTTTCCTCTAAATCCGGAAATGCTCGTGCTAAAACCATCTGTCGCAGTAAACTGATTCCCGCTTGACAATCACTCCCATCTTTTAACTGTACCGGAACCATCGGTAATATTTTTGGTCGTTCAGGAAACCGTTGTGTCAACATGCCATAATCATTAGAGAACTTCAACCCCAAGGGCATGGTATAAACTAAATGGCAATGCAGCTTAGTTAAACATTCACTCTGATCCACAAACAAATAATCCTGTTGTGGACGTCCCCACGGTTTTGCGCTATTATCGATCCGATCCAGATTATCGACAATGACGACTAAACCATTTTTACCCTGCTGTTTGAGTTTCGCGATCGCAGGTTCAATAAGCTCCTGATTAATCACCTGCAGTAGCTGGGTTTTCTGAGGTCCCAGGTACTGATTCAGTCGCTGACGCAGCGTCGCATCACTTTTTGTCTTCGCCGTGATTTCGCCAATCCCAAACGCCAGGGAAACGGTATCCTCTTGAGATCCGACACCCACATCTCCCAGATTCGGAACTTTAATTTTCACCCCCTGCACCTCGGCATTTAATACCCTTGCAGCCCCCTGTAGCAGCGTCTGTAACCCCGTTAATTTACCGAGTTGGATGGTTGCCAAACTTTGAGAAATCCGACGTGCGATCGCTAGTAGCACATCAGCAATATCCACATCCGCCATTTCCAAGTCTTCACTCGACTCAAAGTAAACGACATGAAACCCCTCTTCTTCTAATTCTGCCTTCAGTCGCAATAACTCCGTCGATTTGCCACAGCCAATATGTCCCGTAAATAAGGCGCAGGTTGGTTCATCAGGTGAGAAAAAGGTAATATTATCTTTAAGTTCTTCAATAATCTTACCCCCGCGTACCGGGGAAAAGTCGGTATAAAATTTCTGGTCTTCTGGATTGTCCACAACCAGCGTTCTGCTGGGATTCGTTGCTTTAAAAAAAGTCTGTAAATCTACTTTCATCCTTATTTTTCCTTTGTCCTTTGTCCTTTGTTATTCGTAAAATGATTATTACAATGAAAAAGCGAATTGGTTACATCCGCAGCTAATTTACGACAATTTAGAAAAACTTAGTTGCTAACGATATATTTTTCCCCACAGCTTATTAGAAAATCTCTGGATACTTAACTTAGCTAGCCGTCTTCTCGTCAAGCTTGGAATATTACCAGGTAGATTTTGGCTTAAATCAAAAAACTCATTTATATCAGACAAAATTATTTGAATGCGACGGATAATATTTTCAGAACGGTATTCGACAAAAAACTGTTTATCCAAAGGCTTGAGATACGGATTTTCTATAACTCGAAGAATACGTTGACTATCATACTCTTTAGAGTATCCCGCTATTTTATAGCAATTAAACCCCGGATCTAAATAATCCGATAAGCCCCCATTCACACTAGAAAAAACCTGACAACCACAGGCAAGAGCTTCCATCGGTTGCAGCCCAAAGCCTTCACTCACCCATTGTTGCGCCCAATACTCAGCCGAGTCATACAAATAAACCTTAGCCCGATTAAAAAGTCCCGGCAAATCCTCGACGTAGGAATCAACAACTTTAACACGACAATACTTCTGTAACTCTGGTATCAAGTCTTGGAGTAAATACTCAGACGATTTCCGCGCCTGAACTAACACATCAATATCCCGTTCTAGGTTAAAATTCTGGAATTCTTCCGAAATATGATTAGGTAAATAGTAAATTAGAGAATTAGGCGATCGCTGTCCCCAATATCCCATGGTATTGCGACTAACAGTAATGATAGGAATACGCGCTGGAAGTTTAAATCGATACCCAGCACTATGGGCATGGTAAATAACCGGATAGGACTTGAGTTTTGCCACAAGTTTAGGAATATCAAATCCCCAACTGATCACAAAAATAACATTATTTAAATCCTGTTGCTTGAGTAAATCATCTAGGAACAGGATATCCTTTTCCCGTTGACGATAGGTTACCACCTCAGCAGGGCAAACCTGCTTTGCCAGACTCAGGGTTTTCAACTCCGCCCAAAGACCTCCACAAGCAAATGTGCCATAAGTTCCAGGGACTAAAAAGTAAAGGGTTCTCAAAACACCAATTGCCTCAGTGAGATTGTTTGTATAGTTTAATATAATAGAGCCTTTATTACCCCTTTTGCCACGGCGATTGAAATCGCTGCTACACAAACTTTTGTCCGCCTGCGCGGACTTGTTTATAACGGGGGTAGCGTTCCCCGGATTTGGGATTAGTCCAGTAGAGGCGACCCGCTTATATAAATCAACAACTGTATCTACTCGATTTCCTCGGATCGCCCTTTACTCAACTATCTATAGATTGGTGGCGTAAGTCCTGAGCAATCAACCAATTAATGCAGTATATTTTTGCTTCAGCAACGCCCGCAATTCCGGCATAGTCATTGATAAAGCCCCACCTGGGTCATTTTTAGCGCCGGGACGTCCACCTTCATCGCAACATTCATCATGACCTTTAACATCATCAAAGGAAAACACATCAGGTGCTTGTGACTTAAGCCACAACAGTAACTTAATCAGAGACGATTCTTGTTCCGAAGTAAACTTCTGATACCATCCTTCCCGGCGTGAACCCTCTCGCTTCACATAGCGCATTTGTGTTTCATCAAAATATTCATCGGGAGATTTATGAAACCATGCCTTATATTTAGGCACTCCATTCACCTTAACCAATTCGCAAAGTCCAGCCGAAATGATTTCAATCCCGACACTGTATTTGTGGTGATCTGTTCCACTATGAGACCCACCCCGATTTAAAGGAAATGCCTGGTAAATTGTGCCATCCCGACCCATAACCAGACAGGGGAAGCGTTTTTCGCCTAAATACCTTACCGTACCGATGGGATTATCTCGTCCCGCCGTGAAGTGAACAACAGCACCACGGGGATAATTTTGTTCATAAGTCCACCGCGTAGGAATCTCAGGTAATAATCGTTTGGCAAAAGGTATCCAGAGGTTTTTGTGACCTCCTGTAGTGGTTTGTTCTTGTGTACTGGTTTGTCCCCCTGTATTAGTTTGCCCCCCTGTAATTGGGGGATTTACAATTAGCTCTAGCAAGGCTTTCCACACATCCATATCGGCAATCCCGTCTGGTGTCAAACCCACACGCTTTTCCACTTCCATGACAGCCTGTTTAGTCTTAGTGCCAAAAATACCATCGACTTCAAGTCCTGCGTTAATCCCTTCATTGAGTTCTCGTTGTAAATCCTTAACCGCTTCACCGCGATCGCCTTGGCGCAGTTCTCGGTCTTGGGGTTTATCCACCGAGTTTAGCAGTTCAGCAGCTTCGTCATATAACTTCTTCAAGATATACTCATGGTAGACTAACCCACCATGACGGGATTTCCAAGTTTCTTTGTAGCCAGAAGGACACCAAATTCGCCCGATGAAGGCAAGAAACGCCTCCGGACTTTGGACATGATTACGCCATCCTTTGTAGGGTGAACGCTCAAGAAAACGCCAGTAGCCGCGAACCGCATCGGCTTTTGTGGCAAACTTGCAAAACTCCGCCCCCCCTGTCGGTTCACTGTCTGTTTCGTAGTAGACTGGTACAGCGAAGCCTTTCATCTCCTCGCGCCACTTCATTCCGTGGTGATTGTTGTATAGCTTTGCCAATTCTGTTGTTTCCCGTCCACTTTCCAGAATTGCCTGGGCTAGACACGCCGTTGCTAGCTGTGGGAACTCAATCTCTGTGTGGGCTACCGCTTCGATGAATTGGGTCCAACTCATGGGTGATTATCTCCTTTCTAGTACAAGAAAGCAGACATCCGAAGGCTGCAGGGTTCCAATGCCGTAAAGCTTAGGGTATCTGCTTTTTCGTTTATTGTTAACAGGTTAGTATTTGGAGCCGCACTGCTCTAGATACATCTAGTTGTAGAGCTTTTCATCTGGAACGGTGAAATTTTGATATAAAAATTTACCTAGGCTTACAGCAAAAATATGAAACCCTTCAACATCAAGGTTTTGAAGAGATGAAGGGTTCATAATATGTAATAAATAAACCGGGTAGCCTTGTGCCTTGTACGAGAGATATCGTTGACTTACAGATCGTGGCGAACAGATCGGGAACTCTAAAGCTTTACTAAATTTTTATATTCAGCGGGTCAGATTTCATCGTAACTCTACCCATTTTACTGATAATTGGCGGAAACTAGAGAAAGCAAATGCACCCTGCCTTGTAAAAGACCCTAAATGAATATGAAAGGGCAGATGCACCCCTAAAACCCTGACAGCCGCCCACATTCTGATTGACAGCACGTACTCAAATCGAAATGTGGGCTTCACTTCTAGAGTAGAAATTTCTAGTGATAATTGTTGTGATCTAAATTTCCACTACTGTGTGTTAAAAATGGCTTTTCTCGTGATAGCGATCACTAAAGTCTTGGTTTGGTAATCCCAGTTAGCTATAAAAAAAGTAACGTACAGACGTGCCATGGCACATCTGTCATAAGATGGAGTGATAAGTTACTTTTGTTTCACCTATCCCTGCTGGAGAAAGCAACGTGGTATAAGTATCAAGTAACTGTGCGATCGCGAATTTTTTCGCTTGGGTTAGGTGTCCAACGCGCAATCGAGGCGTTTTGCCTTCGTACCCTTTATGCGATCGCAATGTCAGCCGACTAAGATACAGTCGTGGCAGTAGACAGGGCGTTAGGCTCTTTCGCTAGACTATCGATTGAAAATTTCAGTAAGGAGTTTTTCTTTATGCCCCAAAAAATAAGCTTGTACAAGTTCTTCAAAGTCAGTTCTATTATGGGTAACTAAGGTTCTTTCTTGGTTCACGGCTTAGGCAAATTGCTCTGCATCAGTAGCTTGAAGTTTTCTTACATCTCGTGCGGTGATTGCATCAAAGCCTCTTGCTTTGAGTAAGTCTGCGACCAAGACATTGACATCTTCATCTAAGTACAAACAAATAAAAAGGTTGCTCACAAATCTTTAACCAATGGGTCAATCAACTCATCAGGAATTCGATTACGTTCAATGTAATTGTTGATTTCATCTTGATGATCGCTGTAATAAGTCAATGCACTAAACACCTGCGCCAAAGTCAGATGAGGCAACCCTTTGGGAATTTCTTCTGGTGCAACACCCATACGCCAAGTTTCAACAATTGCTCTTACGGGTGTACGAGTTCCCTTAATAATTGGCTCACCCCTCAAAATCTGCTCGTCTCTAACAATGTAAAGATATTCCGTGGTTTGAACCATTGCTACTCTCAGAAATCGTTATCATGTAGGTAGCGTACTCCTAGCACCAAGCTTAGCGCTTAATGTAGGCTTTCTCTTATCAAAGACTAAATTATCGCCTACAGCCAGGGGTATTTCATTTAAGATTTATTGCTCTGGTCGATAAAAAATGGGGGAGTTGGTAAATCATTGGCTATTGCCAGTACCTGAAGAGCAACTTTAACTTTGACTATTGTTGCGTCTTTGTCAGAGAAGGAGGATCTCGTCTCGCCTTCTCCTTCCGATGGATTCTTGAGAAACTCTATCAGTACCCTAGCCGCCTCTACGCCAGCTTCATGTAGAGCCTCATCAAATTCTCGTTCTGCTGCCATGACTTTCTCCTCGAATTGGGCTGATGCTTCCATTGTAGAAGGCGAGATTCTGGGCTGGCTTTATAACACTTCATATTAAGCGTCTGAGGTGGGAATGAATTAAAATCATGAGTACAGGTACTTAGAGGATGTGTATGATGAGGGAAAAGTTCATGTTGGGTGTAAAAAACTTATTAACCGCTACAGCCGGGGTGACACTACTCAGTTTAGGAACAGTTGAGATAGCACAGGCGGCTGAAATCGATACGACAGCCGGATGGTTAGGTGAAGGATATATATTCGAGAACAGTCGCTATGGACAAGTCTTCACCGTACCAAAGGATAATGTGATCAATTCCTTTAGCTTTTTTCTCAGTTCAGTAGAAAGCCCTCCTACAGAGTTCACAGCCCACCTTGCACCATGGAATCCCACTACCTTCGAGTCAGCTGTAGACATCTACTCTAGCGATTCTCAGTCAGTAGCCGGTTTGCCGAGATATACAGCTACACCGTCTAGTTATGCTGAAATTACTTTTAACACTGGAGCAATTTCTCTGCTTGCTGGACAGCAGTACGTAGCTTATTTGAACGTGGAAACTCCGGGTTCGGGAGCCATTGGATATAATTTTGATCAGGATTCTTATTCAGAAGGATACGGTCTTTATTACAGTAAAAACAATGCTTTTTGGTACAACAATGGAGATAATCGGGACTATTCATTCAATGCCGCTTTTTCCACAGATTCCAAAACTGTTCCAGAACCTTCATTAACTATAGGAACAGTAATGATTAGTACTTTTTTGATGAGTAAAATAATAAAACGGGGCAAAAATAGAGGCTAAGACGTAATTTTTCTGTCTAAATCTTTGTTTCTAATATTTATAATTTTTGCATTATCTTGTGGAGATATTGTCTGTAACGTCTTCAATTTTATTGGTTAACTTTACCCACTTTCAAGGGCATAGCAGTGCTATGCCCCTACAGATAATGCCAAATCCGGGTAACTCCCCCTTTTTTGGACAGTCCGCCCAAACATCCTAGAGACTTCGAGGGAATGTCTCTACAACCTGTAAAAGAGCCTTTTATTCTCGTTTTCAATAACTAGAAAAAAATGCCCTCTAAGCAACTGTGCCGCTGTTAAAGGAGGCAGAGCCTCCACAAGAGCATTCCCAGGCAGAGCCTGGGAACGAGGGAAACGAGGGAAACAGAGTTACGATAAATTAATCTCGGCTTTGACTAATTCATTCCCCGCACGGGAGAGACGGAATCCCACTTTTTCCGCCACTTTCTGCATGGGGATATTTTCGGCGAGAATTTCTGCCGTAATCCGGCTGAGTTTCTCATCCCGCCCAATTTGCACAATGCGCCGCAGTAATTCTGTGCCTAATCCCCGACGCTGATAGGGATCACTAATTAACATGGCGAATTCCGCCTCGTTAATCCCGTGCAGTTTACTCAGTCGCGCCACACCTAAAATTTCATGCTTTCCGGTTTCAGGGTTCTTATAATCCCCAACCAGCGCCATTTCCCGGTCATAGTCGATAAAGCAGATGCGGGTTAAGCGTTCGTGGGCAATCCGCCGACTCAGCTTAATGGCATTGAAGTACCGCAAATATACGCTTTCATCGGATAGGGTGGTGTGAAACTTGACAATTAGGGGTTCATCTTCCGGACGGATGGCACGAATCTTCACTGGCGTCTCATCAGTAAGCTTCCAGGGACAGGTGTATTGGTTGGGATAAGAACGAATCGCGGTTTTGGGGAGTTGATCTTCTTGCATATCCGGTTCGTGCAGCACAACCCGTGCATCTACCGCAATTAATTTGTCAGAAGACGCCAGCAGGGGATTAATGTCAATTTCTTTAATCCAGCGTTGTTCGATGACTAACTGGCTAAATTGCACCAGAATTTGTTCTAGTGCTGTCAAATCCACAGGTTTACGTCCCCGCACCCCTTTAAGCGCTTTGTAGATTTTGGTTTGTTCCATCATCCGCCGCGCTAAGGTGGTATTCAACGGAGGTAGTGCGATCGCGCTGTCTTTAAACACCTCCACTAACTGCCCACCCGATCCGAAGACTAAAATCGGGCCAAATTGCAAATCGACACTGCTGCCAATAATCAATTCATAAGCACCATCCAAACGCACCATTTCCTGAACCGTAACGCCCAAGAAATGGTGGGCACCGACTTTCTCTGTCACGGAGGATTGAATCCCCCGAAACGCCCAGCGTACCGCATCCGCATCGGTGAGATTCAACTGCACCCCACCCACATCAGTTTTATGGGTAATGGTTTCGGAGAAGAGTTTGAGCACCACGGGATACCCCAGGGAATTCGCCCAATTCACCGCTTCCTCTTCCGTTTTCGCCACCCCTGTATGCACAATTGGGATATTATAGGCGGCAAGAAGCTGTTTCGATTCCAACTCCGTCAGAATCGTCCGCCCCGCCTTGCGTGCGGTTTCAATCATCTGCTGGGCACAAGCGCGATCGGGTCCGATTTCTTCGGATGAGGGCAGAATCGGCGTTTCATAGATCCCACTCAGGTTGTAGCTGTACTGCCACATTAAATTAAATAACCGCGCCGCATCATCGGGGTAGGGATAGGTGGGAATACTGGCACGGTTGAGTAAGGTTTCCCCGGTTTTCGTTTCTGATCCCCCCATCCAACTGGCAAACACGGGTTTACCTGCTTTCTGGGCATAGGGTTTTAACTGTTCGGCAATTTGGGTGGGATCAGTCATGGCTTGGGGCGTCAGGATCACCAGCAAGCCATCACTGTTGGGATCGTCAACGGCAATATCTAAGGCTTTGGTATAGCGATCGGGATCAGCATCACCGAGAATATCAATGGGGTTGCCATGACTCCAATGGCGCGGCAAGATTTCGTTGAGGGCAGTTATTGTCCCCTCAGATAGTTCTGCCAGTTCACCGCCAGCGCTAATCAGGGCGTCTGTCGCCAAAACTCCGGGTCCGCCGGCATTGGTAATAATCGTTAAGCGAGGTCCTTTGGGACGACGGGGTTGTTTCGCCCATACCTCTGCCATATCAAACAGTTCGGAGATGGTATTCACGCGCACCACCCCACAGCGGCGGAATGCGGCATCAAGGACATCATCGCTACCTGCTAGGGAACCGGTATGGGACGCTGATGCCTTGGCAGCGGCTTCAGTTCGCCCAGTTTTAATCACGATAATCGGCTTAGTTAATGCCACTTCCCGCGCTGCTGAGAGGAAGGAGCGGGCATCACCAATGGATTCCATATAAATGACGATGCTATGGGTGTGGGGATCATCTCCGAGATAGTAAATCAGATCCCCCCAACTCACATCAATCATGGAACCAATGGAAATAAAGGCGCTAAAGCCGACATTTTCCCAGAAACTCCAATCGAGGACAGCGGTACATAATGCCCCACTCTGACTAATAAACGCCAAATTACCCGGACGCGCCATGGTACTGGCAAAGGTAGCATTTAACCCGGTGCGCGGACTCATTAAACCCAGGCAATTGGGACCAATAATTCGCATTTTGCCCCGGGCGGTTTCCAGGATTTTTTGTTCTAACTCAACTCCCTTGGGACCAATTTCTTTAAATCCTGCCGAAATAATAATCGCGCTTTTGACGCCAACATCAACGCACTCTTGGATAACTCCGGGTACCAAGGGGGCGGGTATGGCAATGATCGCCAGATCCACGCGATCGGGTATTTCTTTAATGCTGGGATAGGCGGGAATCCCTAGGACATTATGCCGTTTGGGATTCACGGGAAAAATGGTTCCCCCGAAGGGATTACTCATTAAGTTCCACAGTAGGGTTCGCCCTACACTTCCCTCTTTATCCGTCGCCCCAATAACTGCAACTGTATCGGGGGCGAAGAAGGAGTGCAGGGGTTGACGTTCGGAACGCAGAATATCATAAGCTGGATCGGTGGTTGGTTTAAGTGGCTTAACCATTGTTTTTTCCTTTCCTTATTAATTAATCTGGGAAAAATTGAACGGAACGGTTAACGCTGAACACCCAAGGACTCAAGCCTAGGGTTCTCCCTGATAATCTGCCATCTGAGTTGGAGAAGGTGGGGAAGAGGTTTTGATTGTGTAGGGGCGGGTTTTACTACTATTGTTTCTTACCTCACAAAAGATGGGACTCGCGCCCGCCCAGACTGAGTGCGAGATTTAACTCACAACTCCCTCATCTCCCTCATATCGGCGCAACCTGATGATTCTTGAGTCGGCGACTCCCCTTGTGTTGCCAACAAGCGATGAATATGAATGAGGGCATCGGTAACTCCCTGTTGGGCAATGGGTGAGAGGGTTTCGCCAAACTCGAAGTCAACAGCGGGAATGGTAACCAACCAAGCGGGGGGAGAATGATTATAAAGGGCTTGGGCTAGAGCTAAGAGCGATCGCGGATCACAATGATGCCCGAATGGGACAGAATCAGCCTCCCCCGATCGCAGCGGAAAGACTTGCACCAAGGCTTTCTTTCCAGTAACGGGATAAGCATCGACAAAGATAGCCCCATCCACAGTAGCTAAGGTTTGTGCCAGTTCTGGGGTCAGTTGGTGTATGGGGAGCGATCGCACCCCAAGCCATCCCCACTCTTGCACCTGCATTGCCACAACTTGACCCACACCGTCATCCCGCCGCAGCGTATTCCCATAGCCAATCACCACCCATGACTGAGGATTTGGATTGGCTTGTCCTAAATCGGTCCTAAGGGTGGCATTCATTCTCATTACCCCAATTGGTGTTAGCAGTATTCTAACTGGACTTCTTTTTTATGGTTTTGCAAATATTTCACTACCTCTTCTACTAAATTTCGGCGGATGGAAATGTTTTTGGGTAACAGCGGATTTTGGTAAAATTCGTTAATTTTCTGTCCCACTAAGAAGAGTACCGAATCCGCCATCAAGATTTCCTTGGCTAGAAGCACCGCCCCATTGCTGTCAGTGGGTAAGCGATCAATATCACATTTACATTTTTTTAAGATTTCTAGGCTTTTCGAGATGGTTAATATCCCTTCGGTTACCAAGTCAATTTGACTTAACTTACCAATCGGCGGCAGATCCGGTCGCATGGTGGCAATATCCATTTCCACCTCTTCGCCCAGATATTTGCCCACAATATTCCCCGTGGTTCCGCCACAGATCACTTTTCTGCCCTCAAAGTTTAATAAACGTTCCACATAAACTTTGTCTTGCCGTTGATCTAAAGGCGGACCTGTAAAAATCATTAACTCATTACGCTGTCGTACACAGACGCCCACAAACGTGGCATCATCCCCAATTTTCCCTTGATACAGGCTGTGCGTTTCGCTAATCACTTTGCGGACAATATTACGGGCAGTGTAGGTATCCCGAATATATAAGCTTTCGATGTATTTGGCAATATTTTCCCAGCCCCAGCCAAAATTTAAAACCTCACCCAGCCCCGCATACAAGACGCCATCACTAATCGCACCCAGGAAATCTCCCCGTTCTAAATACCCTTCTGAGATAACAATGTCTTTCTCCATAATTTTCTCCGTGCGCGTTTCAACTGGTACAGGTTTTCCTCTCCTAAAATGAAAAATTGGTGGGTTATCAAAGTTTATAACCTTAAACTTATTGGTTTGATGATTAATACGAATAATCGTAAAAGTGGCGTAAGCAATTTTTCGTACCCGACAAATTGGTAAAGTACCAATCACCGTTTTGATCACCTCAGTTAGGGACAGGTCAGCATTCAACATGGTGATCAATATTTCCGTCGTCAGTGTTGCCAGAATGTTTGCTTTGACACCACTTCCCAACCCATCGGATAAAACAATTGTGCTCTTATCCTTCGTCTTGATAAACTTAACCTTGTCGCCACACAGTTCCTCTCCCTTTTTATTTAAGCTCAAATCATAGATATCCAGAAAGTTATCACTGCTCATAAGCTGTTGTGCATTTAAACGACACTACGCCTACCCTTCTACCCTTCTACCCCATCTCCTGTTCCACCATTTGAATAATTTTCAATAGACTCACCTTTGTCGTTGCCGTCGTTTCTCCCAATATTCCAGCAATTTCTTGTACAACTTTCATTTGATTATCCACCACCTCATTAACCTTCTCCACCGTTTCCCGCTTAACCTTTATCAATTCTCGCTTCCGCTGTAACTCATAACTCATATTCACAAAAATAGCTGCAATTATATTTTCCTCTTTAATCGGAAAAATAACTTCTCTGACATAAAGTTGGTGATTGGCGTACTCTTTTTCCTTCCCCTGAATCACCTCATTATTATCCCAGACCCGTTGAAAATCACTGACATCTGTTAAAATTTGGGAGGCGGACTGACCAACAGCCGCCTCCTGCTCCACCTTAAACATTTTGCAAAAGGCGGGATTGACCAGCTTAATTGTCATATTTTTATCCACGACAATCAAGCCATTGGGATCATACTGCCACAGTAGTTCCCACAAACTTTTATCGTTACTTGCCATATTATTTATTGTTCAAGATGCTGTATCATTGAAGACAAGGCAAAATCTCTTGTTTAAACTTTTGCTCGACATTGTTAGCATTGATATTGACAAAAAATTTATCCTTGAATTTCATCACAATACCAGCGCTACAGGTTTCTAGGCAAAAGGAACCCTTTAATTCAACTTTATCCCCCAAATTGTATGTGCTAATCAACTGCTGAATTTTGGGTAATACTTCATAAACACCCAGTTGATGGCACGCTGAACCCATACATAAATAGAGATTTTCTTTACCGTCCATATTTTACACCTCAATTTTACTGCACGTTCAGCCCCTGTCTTTGGAAGATTTCCATCACCTGCTGCACCTGTTGGGGCGAGGGCGAAGGCGTGTTTTTGAGCTGATAGTCGTACCCCAACTGCTCCCATTTATATTCTCCCATTTTGTGAAAAGGGAGAACTTCTACTTTTTCCACATTGCCTAAGGTCGAGATAAAGCGGGCTAATCCCTCAATACTCTCTAAATTATCGGATAAGTTGGGGACTAAGACAAAGCGAATCCAGGTTGGCTTTTTAATCTCACTCAGATACTGGGCAAATGCGAGTGTGGGTTCTAGGGAAACGTTGGTAATCTTAAAGTAAATTTTGGGATCAAAGGACTTGATGTCCAACAAGACCAAATCTACATGATCCAGCACAGGTTTGACCAGATCCAAATTGACATAACCAGATGTATCCAGGGCAGTATGAATCCCCAAATCTTGGCAGCGTCGGTAAATTTCGCGGACAAACTCCGGTTGCATCAAGGGTTCACCCCCTGAGATGGTAACGCCGCCGCCGGAAAAGCGCATATAAGAACGATACTTTTGTATCTGGGTGATCAGTTCATCAACAGTAACCTCCTGACCTTCACGGATACAGCGGCTATCAGGATTGTGACAATAAAGACAGCGCAGCGGACAACCCTGGGTAAAAATAACAAAGCGGATACCCGGACCATCGACTGTACCGCAGCTTTCTATGGAATGAATGCGTCCTTTTACTGTGGATTGGGGAGTGGCGATTGGGGATTGAGAAATTGATGATTGCATTACCATAGTTCGATTTTTGAGTGTTCCAGACGCGCCATGGCGCGTGTTTTGTGTAGGGGCGGGTTTGATGAGTATCGTTTACGAAAGCACCCAAATGTAACTAAACCCGCCCGTGTGTAGGGGCGGGTTTCACGACTATCGTTTACGAAAGCACCCAGATGTAACTAAACCCGCCCCGACTTCGCTTGGTTCGAGGAAACCTGGTGAGTGATCCTTCGCTTTGCCGTGTTAGTTGGTGGGCATTGCCCACCCTACGGGTTTCGGCGAACCCAAAATGTCATTGCACCTAAATCCGTTCGTGGAACGTGCGGTTAATCACATCCAGTTGCTGTTCGCGGGTTAATTTAATAAAGTTCACCGCATAACCCGATACCCGAATCGTTAACTGCGGGTATTTTTCCGGATGATCCATCGCATCAAGCAGGGTATCGCGATTGAAGACATTGACATTGATATGATGACCTTCATCATGGAAATACCCATCCAGCATTCCCACCAAGTTATTCACCTTAGCATCATCCGTCTTACCCAATGCTTGCGGCACAATGGAGAACGTATAAGAAATGCCATCTTGGGCATGTTCATAGGGCAGTTTCGCCACTGAAGCTAAAGCTGCGATCGCGCCATTGCTATCACGACCATGCATTGGGTTCGCACCAGGGGCAAAGGGTTCCCCAGCTTTGCGCCCATCGGGGGTACTGCCGGTTTTCTTCCCGTACACCACATTTGAGGTAATCGTGAGAATCGATTGGGTAGGAACAGCACCGCGATAGGTCTTGTTCTTGCGGACTTTATCCATAAACGCTTTCACCAGGTTGGCAGTAATTTCATCCACCTGATCATCGTTATTGCCAAATTTAGGATAATCTCCTTCTACCTCATAGTCTACGGCTAGACCCTGGTCATTGCGAATGACTTTCACCTTGGCATATTTAATCGCCGATAACGCATCGCCAACCACTGACAATCCCGCAATCCCACAAGCCATCGTCCGATAAACATCCCGGTCATGCAGCGCCATTTCCAAACGCTCATAACAATATTTATCGTGCATATAGTGGATCACATTCAGGGTATTGACGTAGAGTTTCGCCAACCACTCCATCATTTGGTCAAATTTTCCCGTCACCTCGTCATAATCTAGGTAATCCGAGGTCACTGGTGCTAGTTCTGGACCGAC
Organism: Coleofasciculus sp. G2-EDA-02; assembly: GCF_040226375.1. Taxonomy (NCBI): domain Bacteria; kingdom Bacillati; phylum Cyanobacteriota; class Cyanophyceae; order Coleofasciculales; family Coleofasciculaceae; genus Coleofasciculus; species Coleofasciculus sp. G2-EDA-02. The sequence goes on from NZ_JAVKEW010000070.1 coordinate 90,481, forward strand.
TTGATCGCCAGCTTTTTCATCTTTACCACCATTAATGGCATAGAGTAGGGCTTTAGCCAAGTTGACTCGTGCACCAAAGAACTGCATCTGTTTGCCAATGGGCATTCCCGATACACAGCAGGCAATGCCATAATCATCACCATAGTGCGATCGCATCAGGTCATCGTTCTCGTACTGAATCGAACTGGTTTCCACCGATACCTTGGCGCAGAACCGCTTAAAGTTAATCGGTAACCGTTCTGACCACAGGACGGTTAAATTCGGTTCCGGTGCAGGACCTAGGTTATTGAGAGTATGCAAGAAACGGAAACTCGTCTTCGTCACCAACGGACGACCATCTTCACCCATTCCGCCAATGGCTTCCGTTACCCAAACCGGGTCACCTGAGAACAGTTCATTATAAGCCGGTGCCCGCAGGAAGCGCACCATCCGCAGTTTCATCACGAAATGGTCAATTAATTCCTGTGCCTCGGATTCGTTGAGAGTGCCGTTATTTAAATCATGTTCAACGTAAATATCCAGGAACGTAGACACTCGTCCTAAAGACATCGCGGCACCATTTTGTTCCTTCACCGCACCCAGATAGCCAAAGTACGTCCACTGCACCGCTTCCTGGGCATTTGCCGCCGGACGGCTAATATCATAGCCATAGCTAGCTGCCATTTCTTGCAGTTCTTTTAGCGCCCGGATTTGTTCAGCAAGTTCTTCCCGTTGCTGGATAACCGACTCGTCAATCGCATCGAATTCCAGGGAATCTTGCTGCTGTTTTTTATCAGCAATTAAACGAGTGATCCCATACAATGCAACCCGGCGATAGTCGCCAATAATCCGACCCCGACCATAGGCATCCGGTAACCCAGTGATAATACCCGATCGCCGCGCCGTCCGCATTTCCCGGGTGTAGGCATCAAATACCCCATCGTTATGGGTTTTGCGATATTTGGTGAATATCTCTTCCGTTTGGGGATCAAGTTGATAGCCGTAAGCTTCTAAGGATTTCTTGACAACTCGGATACCACCCAAAGGCATAATTGCCCGTTTCAGAGGTTTATCGGTTTGTACGCCGACAATTTGTTCGAGGTCTTGGTCAATATAACCCGGTGAATGGGCGGTGATACTCGTGGGAACTTTGGTATCGACATCTAAAATACCCTTTTCCCGCTCTTGCTGCATCAAATCGCAGACTTTTTGCCAGAGTATTTTAGTCCGTTCAGTTGCTCCTGCCAGGAAGGAGTCGTCTTCTTTATAGGGGGTATAATTCTTTTGGATAAAATCCCGGACATTAATTTCATTCGTCCATTTACCGGGAGTAAAATCCTGCCATTGTTCGCATAAAACACTGGCTGTCTCTTGCTGTTGCGTAGACGTGTTAGGTGCAAATGTCCCAACCATAGGCATTATTTACCTCGTTTCTTGTGTAAACTTTTGAACATTAGACGTAGCCATGACCGTTCTTTTTTTTGATATTTGGCTCAAACGTCTCAGGTATTCGTGTTCTGGACTTAAAACTCGCAGCGTTTTATTTTTACCTCAGACTCTTGACTCCAGTCATGGATCTATAGGAAGAACAGTAAGCTTTCTCCTCGCTAAATCTATTCCTTGCGGTTTATTGAGCTTGGGGGTTTACTGCTCTCTCTAACTGTCTATCTCTATCGTAACTCCATGGATATTAAATCAGCAAATTTTGGAGAAGTCAATCCATTGACTTGACCAAAATTTTGAATTGTCAAGGATTGGGGAGTTTTTCCATGAAATGTAGGAAAAATACTACTCCTTTAATTCAGTTTAGTGTTAAAATAGGAGGATATTTTCTAAAATAGATGCTTGACGACACAGTAAGTACAAGCACCTGATCAGTAGGTTGGGGGAAATAAGCTCAACACTATTAAGTTCTGTAAATAATTCCCTTTCCCCTTACCAATGAAGAAGTTCCATATCCAATCATGTCCATCCCCTAAGCCGTACAAGGGTGGCTCTCCCGTACCTAGGGTGATAAGCAAACCTGATTATTCTTGGAAACTTTGAAGGGCGCACGTCGGTGCGTCCCTACGGTTTCTGGAGCTTAAATTAACCCATTCAATGTTAGTTTTTGGGCAATAATTTATCGGGCAGGTATTGACAAATACCACAGTTTTATCTTAGACTTACTTCATAATGGGAGAATATGTCCGCCTGTAGGGTCGAATGTTATCCCAATTCAAAAAACTCTCCCACCCGCAACATTTGATTTCCTCCTCTTTGGAATTCATAAGGAACTGACTGGATTTCCCGGTTATATCCCTGTGTTTTAAGTCCCTGATTATAAGTTTTCATGAAGACCATCAAATTAACTTGCCACTCTCCTCTGTTGTTGGTTATATTAAAGCCGATCTCTTAGACTTTTATTAAATTCAGCATCTTAACAGGGGGTATCTACTGGGCTATACCTATATCGAAGGCAAGACCGATGTCTCAATTTCCGCACCCTTCCTTGCCAAGTTCAGTAAAAGAACCTTGGTTAGCGGTTAACTTATCCCTATTTTTTCCTGGAATTGGTCAGCTTTATGCCGGAAAAATTATCAGAGGGCATAGTTTAATTATCACTCAAGTCGGCTTATATGCCTTAAGTGGATGGTTGATTTTAAGTCAAATCGGTAATATTTTTATCGGAGAAATTTTATTAATTACGGCTTTCGCGTTGAGTATTTGGGGAATCTTTGATGCTTATGACTGTGCTAAGACAGCCAACTCTCCAAGTTTTGAGAAACTCAGAACCAGTCAAAAAGATCCATGGCTGGCTGTCTTTCTGTCGCGCCTAGTTCCCGGTGCGGGTCATTTATATATTAATCGTCTGTGGTTTAGCGTTCTATTTTTTACTTTTTTTGTCATATCTCTGCTGGTTCAACTCGTGCCGATATTGCTCAAATCTTTAATTTTTTATCACGTTTATATCGCCTCAACTATTCGTCGTGAACGAAATCAGCTACCCATTTTATGCATGGCGCTTGTATCTATTCTATTTTCGCTGATAATTTCCATGCAGATATTCTTTATTAAAACCCATATTGCTGATACTCATATCATTGTCACGAACGAGATGAAGCCAACGTTACAAAGAGGTGACCACGTTATTGTCGATAAACAAATCTACCGCTTTAAATCACCACAGCGGGGAGATATTGTACTATTTTCACCGCCGGAACCCTTGCAAAATAATCATTTTAGAGAGGCATTTATTCAGCGGATTATTGGTTTACCCGGAGAACGGGTAGAGATTCAAAATGGAAGGGTTTATATCAATTCTCAGCCTCTGGAAGAGAACTATCCTCAAGGACTTTCTCAATACTCATTTATCCCTATTACCGTTCCTGCCAATTCTTATTTCGTCTTGGGGGATAACCGTAACCACAGCTATGATAGTGAAGATTGGGGTTTTCTTCCCCGACCAAATATTCTGGGAAAAGTGACGAAACGATTTTTCCCTCCTCAACGGATAGGGATAGTTAGCTCCTAATATTACTCGGATAAACTTTAATTTAATTTACTCTTCCCCAGCTCCTAGACGTAGAATGCTAAGTCTGGAACATTTCCCCCCAGCTCCCCCAGCTACCCAGAGCGCAATGGTACATCTGGAACATTGCTTTCTCTGCTTTGAGCTTAAATTGACGCCAATATAGGTCACAGACATGTCAAAATTGTAGATTGCAGGTAGAGATGTTGCGCCCAATCGCACTGCTTCAGAAGCATCTTACCTGATAAATCTCTATAAGCGGCTTAAATGGGCAATTGCCTGGTTAGAAGAAAGGGAGGAGCTATACGGATGTCAAATCACCAGGACTTGAATTTTATATTAACAGAAATGTTAGTAGAAATCGCTCAGTGCTTCAAAAAAATTATTCAGGTTGATCGGGTTCATATTTTTTTGTTAGACCGATATGATCCAGAACAATGCCTTGTTTTAAGTTTGAACGGTTCCCAACCTCTAGAGTTAAGAATTCCCAATGCGACTGGAATTGGTGGAATTGCCAATTTGAAGATTTTTTTAGAAAAACCCTTTGACGGCAAATTTTACTGTAAAGATAATGACCTAGATTTAATCCAATGTTTTGACTATATTGTTTATAATTTATTGTCTCTGCCATTATATAATAAGCAAGATAATATTGTTGCTTTTGTCCAATTAATTAATAAGCTAAAACCTGAGGCTAATCCCGATCATCCCTTAGATAAAAAGATTGACAATGAGGGATTTACTCAAGAGGATGAAAAGCGGTTAAATAGAGCAACTTCGTGGATTCGCTCAACGGTTGAGCGATGTCAGGCGCTTTATGCAGAAATCAATAAACAAGATATTTTTATTAGCTTTATTAAAGCAATTCATACAATTAGTCAGGGCGGATTAAATTTTGATGCTACCCTTCAGATTATTATTCAAGAAGCCAATGAATTAATGAATGCCGATCGCAGTCGTTTATGGCTGATAGATTGGGACTGCCAGGAACTATGGACAAAGGTAGAAACTGAGGCGGGTACTCCTCACGAGGAGCGTCACCCAATTGGCGTCGGCTTTGTCGGTAAAGTAGCTAAGTCAGGCAAAGCCTTGAATATTCCCTTTGACCTCTATATCCACCCCGGTGTTGATCGGATAAAAAAAAGGGATTGCCGTATTGGGTATCGTACCTGTAGTTTACTTTGTCTGCCCGTTGTGTCTCCCGATAACGAAGTATTGGGTGTACTGGAATTAATTAACAAAAAGAAACGGGGACGTTTTCCCATCTATGACCCCGATACTTGGCCCATTCCCCCGGACATATTTAAGGCAAGTTTTAGTCAAGCGGATCAACAACTGATGGGAGCATTTGCCTTGCAAGTTGGCATCGCTTTGCAAAATTCACGGCAATTCGCGTCGCTGAAGCAGCAGGAAGAAATTCAACGCCTTATTTTAAAGACTCTAGATAATGGAGTAATATATACAGATGCATTGGGTCGAATTATTACCGTAAATGAAAAAGCCCATCAGCTCCTCAACATCGGTGAGTTAGATGGGGTTGAAGGGAGTTGGATTGGCGATTTTATTCAGGTTAAAGAGAGGAACTTTGCCCATTTAGTCCAAGGGACTTTAACTGAACGCCAGGACTATCACGCGCCTCATACGGTTATCGCCAACGATCAGGAATACTCGATTGATTTATCGATTCGATCGATCGCGGAGAACAACGGCTCGAATAATTTTTACGGACTTGTCGTCGTTCTTAAAGAAATCAATGGGACGAGTTCCCCCCAAGTACCAGCCTATCACCAAGTCAGCCAGGAACTAAGCCAGGAATTTCTAAAAAAACATCAGAGCCAGTTATTGGCTCACCCCAATGTGGCAATTTTATGTGCTGATATTCAAGGCTATACCAACTTGATGGAAGACATGGAAGCGGAAACCGTTGTTTCAATGCTCAATCACTATTGTGAATTGATGGTGCAGGCTGTATTGAAGTATCAAGGTACTTTAAATCAATATATTGGTGATGCGCTAATTGCTGTGTTTGATACATCCTTACCTGTAAGCGATCGCGCGTGGTATGCAGTACAAGCAGCTCTAGACATGCGCCAACAGCTAACTGAGTTTAATCGTAGCCATTTGACGCCCAATCAGCCAATGCCTCACCTGGGTATTGGCATTCACGCCGACAGAGTCCATCTGAGTCAGAATAGTTCTCAACCCCTATTGTCGGGTGATATTGTTAACTTTACCTCATTACTCGAACAAGGGAGTCGCGATTATGGCAGTGACATTATTATTAGTGAAACTATTTATAAACACTGTCGCGATCGCGTCTGGGTGCGGGAACTTGATCGCCTCCCCCTCAAGAGTAAAGCCCAATCCATTGCTATCTATGAACTTCTCGGACTTCGTTCTCAGTCTCTTTCTAGTCAACAAGAACAGATTATTGACCATTATCAACAAGGGCGTCGCTATTACCTAAACCAGCAATTTGCCCTCGCGATCGGGGAATTTTCCCAGGTTTTGGCAATTGATGGCGGTGATAAGCCAGCGAGACTACATATCCAGCGCTGTTTGTATTGGCTAGACTCTCCACCACCTCCGGATTGGGATGGGGTTTGGACATTAAGTGTTGAGAGTTGAGTTGTAGGGGCGGGTTTGACTACTATCGTTTCTTACCTCACCTAGATGTAACTAAACCCGCCCCGACTGAGTGTTGAGTTCTAGAATTCCCTGTTCCCTGTTAAGAGTTCCCAAATCTCAACCGTCAACTTGAATTTTGTCCGGCTACTTATTGCAAACTTAAGCAAAGTCAGCACAATGGAAAGAAAGGCTGGAGGTGTAGTGCATGTCCGAAAAAACAAACCGACGCACATTTCTACTCACGGGTATGGCGGTAGCAGGAGGAATAGTGGGGAGTGCGGTGTGGAAACAAAATCAACCCTCAGCTTCCCAGGTGCAGTCAGGGTCAACCATCGCCATGTCAGTCTCTAGAACCACCACAATGCCGGAACGGATGTTAGGGAATACGGGGGTTTCTTTACCTATTTTAGGCTTAGGAGGGGCAGGGAAAACACCCTTATCCAAGCCCAACCAGGAAGCGGATGCGTTGGCGATTATTCAACGGGCGTTAGAATTGGGGATTCGTTACTTTGATACAGCAGCGAGTTATGGACCGAGTGAAGACTATCTCGGTAAAATCTTACCAAACTACCGACAGCAGGTATTTCTCGCCAGTAAAACCGCCGCCCGCGATCGCGATGGGGCGTGGCGGGAGTTGGAGCGATCGCTTAAACGCTTGAATACCGATTATTTGGACTTGTGGCAATTGCACCACGTCTCGTTTCACGAAGAACTTGATACTATTTTTAGCCCAACTGGGGCGGCTCAAGCCATAGAAGAAGCCAAAGCCCAAAACTTGATTAAATACTGTGGGATTACCGGACACCACGAACCTGATGTGATTGCGGCAGGATTGCAGCGTTATCCCTTTGATACTACTCTGGTTTGTATTAATGCGGCGGATAAGCACCACCCCCGTCCATTTATCCCCACGGTTTTACCCGTTGCTCAAAGGAGAAAGGTGGGTGTGATTGCCATGAAAGTTCCCGCCTATGGGCGGTTGTTTAAATCCGGTGTCTTAGAGGGGATGCACCAGGCGCTAGGATATACCCTTTCTCAATCTGGGGTTCACTGCGCCGTGATTGCGGCGGAAGATGTGCCACAGTTAGAGTCAAATGTGGACGTAGCCAGCCGTTTTCAGCCCTTGGATGAGATGGAGTTGGCGGCGATTGAACAGCGCACAGCACAGGCTTGGGAAGATAATACATTTTTTAGGGCGTGGACTTAAGCCAACCGTCTTCTTCTTGTTGATTTGGGTTTATGAGTCGCTGAATAAGCTATTCTGAGTTTATCTGTAACGAATCCTCAAAGCAAACTATTCCGAAATCCCCGAAAAAACTTTTGTTGTCAGTTAAGTCGTTGCGATTAGAACCCGGTGCTTACGCCAAAACTGGAACAACAACGCCCCGCCTGTAGTCATAGGTTTTTCCACCTAGTTAGCCGCAGGTGGGGTTATTTCCCTATCAACCTTTCCATACCTTTGCTATGATGTAATGCTTTCAGCTCATCTATGACTTGTACACAGATGTGTAGGAGTCTCTTTTCCCCGTGAATTTTTCTACACAGTCAACCCATTTGACCAAACAAGGCACATAATATACTCTTTAGCCAGACTGGATATGACTCAGCAATTTAATCACGCTCTTCTTCCTGAAGCCCCAATAAAACGCTGTCTCAAGGGAGATTGTCTGGTTTTTGGACAACTTCTGAGCCACTTGGAACATCAACGGACAATTGAAAGAATTGCCCGGAAAAATACCAGAGGTACGGCTGTTTCCTGGGAAGATGCTGCCCAAACTGCCCATGCTAAAGTGTTTCAAGCTGTCATGGCTGGAAAGTTCCACCAAGGGGATGTCCAAGACTTCTATCACTGGGCGGCAATGGTGGCTCGTTTTGCGATTATTGATTTGGTTCGGAAAGAGAAAAAACAACACTGTACCAGTTTAGATCAAACCATTCCCGGAACGGATTTGCCTTTGTTAGAAACGATACAGGATGAGTTGGATTTATTGGATACTGTAGAGCGTGCTGATTTAGTCAGCCGCGCCATTGATGCGGTTTCAAGGCTGGATAAACGCCATCCGAATCGGGGTTATCAAAAACTCTGGTATGGTAAGGTAGAGGGCAGAACCCAAGTGCAACTGGCGGCTGATTTGGGCGTAAAAACTCAAAGTGCTGTCTCAAAACGTTGGGGCGAATTATTAGAGCGCCTTGCTGAGGAGTTAGGATTGGTGCAATCGGCAACGATTCAAGCCGAAATCAAAGCGACAAGCCGTGAAAAGGTTCAGCGAGTGCGCTCAACTCAAGGTTGGTAAGGCTCGTCATTTGTTATTTGTCATGGGTGAGGGTTTGATACCAAGTTGCATTCAAAGATATAACTTTCTCTCCCCCTGCTTCCCCTGCCTCCCCTGCCTCCCCTGCTTCCCCTGCTTCCCCTGCCTCCCCTGCTTCCCCTGCCTCCCCTGCTTCCCCTGCTTCCCCTATCTACTATGTTTGAGCGCAACTCGGTATGAGGCGGGTTGAAACAATTATCAGCCGATGAGGTGTATCTACCTTAACTTAACTAAGGATTTGAAGTTTTGGTAAAATTGCTCGATTTATATACGCAGTTTGGTGTAATTTAGAGTAGGCTAGGTTTCAGGCTGTTTGCTTTCTCATTTGAGTAGAGTATCGTATTGTCTGGAGCTATAAGCTAATGCGTATAAATTATAGTGAATACAGGTTTTCTCAGGGTTCAAGATTAAACCAGCAACCCCCTCAACCTGGAGAAATTTGGCAGGTTAATCGCTCGGTGGATAGCCCTCTGGAGTTTTCTTGGCAGGAGCAACAGAATCTATTTCCTGATTCAGCACGACAGTTTCTGGCGGGAAATTCGCCACCGCGCTATGTGATGATTGTTAAGGAACCGGAATCTCCTGTCGCCGCCGAGGAGTGGCAAGTTGTTTCAGTTATGGTTCTTTCACTAAATACGGATTTTTTGAGTTCTGTTGATCTACTGATTCCCACTAATCTGTCTGGCGTTGGACAAGATTTGCTGGCTCAAACGTGGCATGTACTGCCAATGTTGAGGTGTAATTTGTCTCATCCTATTGGTAAACGGCTATCTAGAGAGGTTTATGATTTATTGCTGAATGTGGGAGATTACTATCATGGTTTAATTGATGAAGTACCATCGGCGTCAGAAATTGAGTTAGGCGGATTGAAGATAGGAAAGGGAGTCACGGAACAACAGCCAGAACTTCAGGCATTTCACCAACAAGAGGAAGCCTGGAGTGCTGTTTTAAATGTGCCTGTCGCGGCTTATAATGTTTATCTTAAGGCGATGAACTTGACAGCGGCGATAGTCGAGGATGCTGTACAAATTGAGCAAGAATTAATTGAATCGGGGGCAAGGTTATGGGTTGAATCTCAGCCGAATTTCTATCGAGAAAACTGGCGAACTTCTGGGGATGACAGGGCGGTTAAAAAGTAGGTATAATTATGCTTTGAAGCTAAGTATTGGACGAGCAATAAAACTGTAGGGGCACCATCCTTGCATCCGTGTCAACTTAAGACTTTTATGACTAGCGCTCAAAGTTTAGATCCCCCTAAATCCCCCGTGCAAAAAAAGCGAAGCATCCGCTGGTCTCCCCCTTTTTAAGGGGGACGGAAGGGGGATCTAAAGGGGGACTTTGATTAATTTCTGGTTCCCCCCGTGCAAAAAAGCTCCCGCATCCTCTGGCTTCCCCCATGGAACAAAAAGGTGTAGGGGCGGGTTTCACTACTATCTTTTCGGTTGCATCCATAAGTGACTAAACCCGCCCCGATGCAGGTTTCTAGGTTTCCCGTGAAAACTAAGGATCTATAGGGGGAGCAAGGGGGATCTATAAGGGAAAATGGGGATAAAGAGGGGGGTTAGGAGATGAGGGTGAAAAGCTCCCCCTATCTTGGTTTTTACCTTAAATTGACACCAATGAAGGCTTGCACCCTGGGTAATGTCTGACGCGATCGCAAAACGCAAAATGCTAAAGTTTACTCAGTGATGGCAGGTTAATGAGAGTCGAGTAATGGCAGTTAAAAAGACTGAACTGTATCGCTCGTTATGGGCGGGATGTGATGAATTGCGCGGGGGGATGGATGCCTCTCAGTATAAGGATTATGTCCTTACGTTGTTGTTTTTGAAGTATGTCTCGGATAAGTACGCCGGTGATCCGGATGGGATTATTATTGTCCCGGATGGGGCTTCTTTTCAGGATTTGGAGGCGTTGAAAGGGGATAAGGAAATTGGCGATAAGATTAATCAAATTATCGGCAATTTGGCAAAAGAAAATGGCTTGGATGGGGTGATTAATGTTGCCGATTTTAATGATGAGGATAAACTCGGCAAGGGGAAGGAAATGGTTGATCGCCTCTCTAAGTTGGTGGGCATCTTTGCCGGCTTGAATTTGAGCGCTAACCGTGCCGAGGGGGATGATTTACTGGGGGATGCTTATGAGTATTTGATGCGCCATTTTGCTACGGAGTCGGGGAAGAGTAAGGGGCAGTTTTATACGCCGGCGGAGGTGTCGCGGGTGTTGGCGAAGGTGGTGGGAATTACGCCGGAAACTCGTCAGGATGCGACGGTATATGATCCTACCTGTGGTTCGGGTTCGCTGTTGTTGAAAGTGGCAGATGAAGCACCCAATGGGTTGACGATTTATGGGCAGGAAATGGATAACGCGACGGTGGCGTTGGCGCGGATGAATATGATTCTCCATGATTATCCGACTGCAGATATTTGGAAGGGGAATACACTGGCGTCGCCCTATTGGAAAAATCCCGATGGGAGTCTGAAAACCTTCGATTTTGCCGTGGCGAATCCGCCTTTTTCCTATAAGTCGTGGAGTCATGGCATCAATATTATTAAGGATGAGTTTAATCGGTTTGAATATGGTGCGCCACCGGATAAAAATGGGGATTATGCGTTTTTGCTGCATATTCTTAAATCCTTGAAACCTAGGGGGAAAGCGGCGGTGATTCTGCCCCATGGGGTACTGTTTCGCGGCAATGCCGAGGCGCGGATTCGCCAGAATTTGCTTACGAAAGGGTATATTAAGGGAATTATTGGTTTACCGCCAAACTTGTTTTATGGCACAGGAATTCCGGCTTGTATTCTGGTGATTGATAACGCTGACGCCGATAGCCGCCAGGGGGTGTTTATGGTGGATGCGAGTCAGGGGTTTATCAAGGATGGGAATAAGAATCGCCTCCGCAGTCAGGATATCCATAAGATTGTGGATGTGTTTACTCATCAAATGGAGTTGTCAGGTTATAGTCGCCGGGTGAGTTTGGCGGAAATTGCCGCGAATGACTATAACTTGAATATTCCCCGTTATATTGATGCTAGCGAACCGGAAGATATTCATGACTTGAGCGCTCATCTGAATGGGGGGATTCCCCAGGCGGATATTGATGCGTTAGGGGAGTATTGGCGGGTATTTCCCCAGGTGCGAAGTGCTTTATTTGCGCCGAGTCACCGTCCGGGCTATAGTCAGGGTTTGGTGGCAGCGAGTCAGGTGAAAGCGACGATTCTTAATCATCCGGAATTTAAGGCGTTTGCTGATAGTACGTTGGCACTTTATCAGGAGTGGCGACAGTATCATCAGGGGCGATTAAAGGAGATTGGGATTGGGGATAAACCGAAAGAAGTTATTAGGGTTTTATCCGAGGATTTGTTGGCGCGGTTTGCTGAGGCGGAGTTGTTGGATAAGTATGATATTTACCAGCTTTTGATGGATTACTGGGCGGAAACGATGCAGGATGATGTCTATGTGCTGGTGCAGGATGGCTGGGAAGTGGGGAAGGTGCTGCGGGAGTTGGTGGTGAAGAAGGGGGAGAAGCTGAGGGAAACGCCGGATTTGCTGATTGGGAAGAAGAAGTATAAGGCGGATTTGATACCCCCCGGATTGATTGTGGCGCGGTATTTTGCCGATAAGCAGGCGTATATTGATGGGTTACAGGCGGATTTGGATGGGGTGACGCAGGAGTTGGAGGGGTTAATTGAGGAGCATAGTGGGGAAGATGGGGCGTTGAGTGATGCTCAGACGGATGGGGGGAAGGTGACGAAGACGAAGGTGAAGCAATTAATCGTTGCTAATGGACAATTAACGATTGATGGTTCGGAGTGAACTATTAACTGGGAGAACGCGGTTAATATGAGTGAAAGTTACAGAATTTATCTAGATGCTTGCTGCCTCAATCGCCCATTTGACGACCAAACCCAGCCCAGAATCGCCTTAGAAACTCAAGCCATCCTCTCTATCTTGAGCCAATGCCAATCAGGACAATGGAAACTCATCACTAGCGCCGCCTTAGATGCAGAACTTGCTCAAACTCCCGATTTTGAAAAACTCAAGAACGTCAAGGCAATCCTGAGTATTGCTAAAATTAAGGTAATCAGCAGCCAATTGATAGAAAACCGTTCTAGAGAACTTGTCCAATTAGGATTCTCTGGATATGATGCCACCCACATCGCCAGTGCTGAACGAAGCCGTGCCGATATATTTTTATCCACAGATGACCGTCTAATTAAGAGAACAATTCGACATATTCAGCTTATCAATGTCCCCGTTAATAATCCCGTTCAATGGCTAATGAGCGTTACTGACAAATAGGAGCAACCCCATGACTAATACTCAGCAGGAAGTTATTAAAAAAGGATATAAAGCCTTAATCGATTCCTTGGGAGTCGTTGATACCATCCGGTTTATTCAATACTTTAGCCCAGGTCAAGGCGATTACACCAAAGAACGCCATCAGTGGCAAGACAAAACGCCATTAGAGGAGATTCTACTCTCCATGAAACAGTATCGAGACAGCGGTATCAATCAATACGATGAAATTATTGAGTAGTTTCTTTGACGGCTACGATGCTGATGACGTGGCGGGTTTACTGAAAAATTGCAGGTGCAACATCCGCACTAAATGAAATATTGCCTAACAAGAATTAACCGAGTAAAACAATGAATCAATCTCAAATACTCACCCAATTACAAGGCACATCTATCGAAGAGCGTATACTTATCATTGAAGCAATTCTGCAAACCGTTAAAAACGATATGCGCTCAACTTCCTCTCAACCACTTCCCTCTGAGGAATACCCCCTGCGAGGGAAAGTCGTTCGCTATGACAATCCCTATGAACCCGTAGACTTAGAAGACTGGGAATCCCTAGCCTGATTATCCTAGACACGCATATCTGGATCTGGTGGGTTGACGATAATCCTAAACTTTCTACCCAAAACCGATAAGAAAAATAGGCTAAATTTTAAGTATCCTCATCCAGTTATCAAACAGTAGTCATTAGAGGGAAAAACTATTGTGAGCAATGTCGGACAAAAAGAACGAATCACCCAAAACCGAGTAATCCAACTCTTCCAAACCCAACTCGGTTACACTTACCTAGGTAACTGGCACCGTCGAGAAAACAACCGCAACATTGAACCCGAACATTTAACCCAATGGTTAAGCAACCGAGGCATTAACCAAACCCTAATCACCAAAACCCTGCGTGAACTCGAACAAGCCGCCGCCCTCGGTGATAAAACCCTCTATGATGCCAATAAAGCCGTTTATCATCTCCTCCGCTACGGCGTCAAAGTTAAAGCAGGTGCAGGAGAACAAAACCAAACCATCTGGTTAATTGATTGGGAACATCCCGAACAGAATACCTTTGCCATCGCCGAAGAAGTCACCATAAAAGGACACAATAAAAAACGCCCCGATATCGTCCTCTACATCAACGGAATCGCCCTGGGTATCCTCGAACTCAAACGTTCCATCGTTTCCATAAGTGAAGGCATCCGCCAAAACCTAGACAACCAAAAAAAGGAATTTATCCGCCCCTTCTTCACCACCCTACAACTAATTATGGCGGGAAACGATACCCAAGGAATCCGCTACGCCACCATCGAAACCCCAGAAAAATATTATCTGGAATGGAAAGAAGAAAACCCTAACTACAATCCCCAAACCGATACCAACACTCGACAATATCTCTCCAACTCAGACTGTGATACCGCCAATAATCCCCTCGATTGCGCCCTAATTCGTCTGTGTAACAAAACCCGCTTTCTGGAAATTCTCCACAACTTCATCATCTTCGACACCGGCATCAAAAAAACCTGTCGCCCCCATCAATACTTTGGCATCAAAGCCGCCCAAACCCAAATAAAAGACGGCAAAGGTGGCATTATTTGGCATACCCAAGGTTCCGGTAAAAGCCTAACCATGGTGTGGCTAGCTAAATGGATACGGGAAAACATCACCGATGCGCGAGTTCTAATTCTCACCGATCGCACGGAACTCGATGACCAAATTGAAAGCGTTTTTTTAGGCGTTGATGAAAACATTATCCGGATTCTTAATGGTACGATAAAAGAAAAAGGACAAATTCGCCAACAACACTACAGTAACGGCGGCGCTGCCCTCATCGCTACATTAGAAACCAATGAAGACTGGCTGATTTGTGCCTTAATGCATAAATTTGGCAGCCATTCAGAACACCCTACTGATAAATTTGTAGCAGAATTAGCCGCCGCCTATTCCCGCGATCGCGAAATTAAAGGAAATCTATTTGTCTTCGTCGATGAATGTCACCGCACCCAATCCGGGAAACTCCACAAGGCGATGAAATCCATCCTCCCCAATGCCATCTTTATCGGCTTTACCGGTACACCCCTCCTCAAAAAAGATAAACAAAAAAGTATCGATATTTTCGGCAATTACATCCACACCTATAAATTCGATCAAGCCGTCACCGATGGTATTGTTCTCGACTTGCGCTATGAAGCCCGCGATATTGACCAAACTATTACCTCACACCAAAAAATCGACCAGTGGTTTCAGGTAAAAACTCGCGGCTTAACCGAATCCGCCAAAACCCAACTTAAACGCAAGTGGGGAACCATGCAAAACCTCCTCTCTAGCAAATCTCGCCTCGAACAAATCGTTGATGATATCCTCCTCGACATGGAAACCAAACCCCGACTCATGGACGGGCGCGGTAATGCCATGTTAGTCTGTTCCAGTATTTACCAAGCCTGCAAAATTTACCACCTCTTCAGCCAAACCGATTTAGCCGGAAAATGCGCGATTATTACCAGTTATAAACCCGCCCCATCTGATATCAAAGGACAAGAAACCGGAGAAGGCTCCACCGAGAAACTGCACCAGTATGAAATATACCGAAAAATGCTGGCAGACTTTTTCAACCAACCCGAAGACAAAGCCATGTCTCAAGTAGAAGAATTCGAGGAAAAAGTTAAAGAACGTTTTATCAAACAACCTGGACAAATGCGCCTGCTAATTGTCGTGGATAAACTCCTGACTGGCTTCGATGCGCCTCCTGCGACTTACCTCTACATCGACAAAACCATGGGAGATCATGGCTTATTCCAAGCCATCTGTCGCGTCAACCGCCTGGATGGGGAGGATAAAGACTATGGCTATATCGTCGATTATAAAGACCTATTTAAACAACTCGAAGGCGCAGTTACCGACTACACCAGTGGCGCATTTGACGGCTACGATCCTGACGACGTAGCCGGATTACTGAAAAATCGCCTGGAAAAAGGGCGCGATCGCCTCTCAGAAACCCTGGAAACCGTCAAGGCGCTATGTGAACCCGTTTCCCCTCCCCGCCACACCTCCGACTACCTGCATTACTTCTGCACCGCCGACACCCGCGATCAAGACGCGATCGCCAATAATGAACCGAAACGAGTCGCCCTCTACCAATCCGTCAACGCCTTAATTCGCGCCTATTCCCACCTCGCCAATGAGATGACAGAAGCTGGGTATACCCCCCAGGAAGCCAACCAAATTAAAGCCGATGTTAACCATTACAGCCAGATGCGCGATGAGGTAAAAATCGCCAGTGGAGACTCTGTAGACATGAAACTCTACCAACCCGCCATGCGCCACCTCCTCGACACCTATATCCGCGCCGAATCCAGCCAAGTTATCTCGAATTTTGAGAATTTAGGCTTAATTCAACTGATTGTTAAAAACGGGGTGAACGCCTTGGAAACCCTCCCCGATACCCTACAACAGAATCAAGACGCCGTCGCGGAAACCATCGAGAATAATATGCGGAGAATCATCATTGATGAGACTCCCGTCAATCCCAAATACTACCAGGAAATGTCAAACTTACTGGATGATTTAATTGAACAACGGCGACAGCAAGCCACTACTTATCAAGACTACCTAGAAAACGTCAAACAACTGGCAGAACAACTGGTGCAACCCGAAAGCACAGCTAGGTCAAATTATCCCCCCTCCCTCGACACCGCCGCCAAGCGATCGCTCTACGATAACTTAGGACAAAATAAAGCCCTGGCGCTGTCTATCGATACCGCAGTCCGCTGCACCAAAAAAGAAGGGTGGATCGGCAATCGGTTTAAGGAACGGGAAATCGAGGGAGCGATTCGCACCGCGATCGGCGATACTACTATTAATATAGCGGAAATATTAGAATTAGTCAAGAATCAAGATGAGTATCAATAACCCAGAGACGGAACTAACCGTAATCATCCGAAACATTCCCATCCAAATTGAGCGCAAGCCGATCAAAAACTTCCACCTAGCTGTTTATCCCCCCGATGGGCGCGTTCGCGTTGCAGCCCCCTTACACTTGAGTGATGATAACATCCGCCTCGCCGTCATTTCTAAACTCTCTTGGATTCAGAAACAACAAGCCAAATTTGCCGCCCAACCCCGCCAACCGAAACGGGAAATGATATCCGGGGAAAACCATTATATCTTTGGCGATTCCTATCAACTCCAAGTAATCGAAAGACAGGGGCGTCACGAAGTCGCGATCGCGAATAATAACACCCTACAACTCTTCGTTAATCCCGGTACTTCTACCCAAAATCGCGCCGTAGTTTTAACCGAATGGTATCGCGAACAACTCAAAGCCAGAATACCCGATTTACTCAACCAATGGCAACCGATTATTGGTCAACAAGTGGCAGATTGGGGGATTAAGAGAATGAAAACTAAATGGGGTAGTTGTAATATCCGCGATCGCCGCATTTGGTTAAACTTAGAGTTAGCTAAAAAACCGACAGAATGCCTAGAATATGTGCTAGTTCATGAGTTAGTTCATCTCTGGGAACGCTATCATAACGAACGCTTCCACGCCTACATGGATCAGTATTTACCCCAGTGGCGGCAATGTCGAGACATTTTGAATCGTGAACCTTTGGCAGATATTTAAGTAGGTTGGTGGAAATATTCCTCAAACCCTTACAAAAGACAAATGATGATCCCCGCCCTTGCATTTTCTCACCCACTTAGGATATAATAGCACGCTTCTGCCAGGATGGTGGGCAATGCCCACCCTACGGTATATCAAGGGTTTCGGCGATCAGAAACTGTACGCTTTTCAGTTTATTTTTTGTTATTTATTGCAAAATACTATCAATAGCTGTAGACTGAGAACGATCGCATAAACCAGTTATTGCTAAAAATTCCTAACAATGTCATCGGTTCGTTTTTTGTCGATCACGGGTGCAGCAGCGACTCTGATTGCCCTGACAAGCTGTGGCAACCCGCAAGCGCCCAATCCCTCAACGCCAGAGGCTAACGGTTAACCAGCGAATACCAGTCAAACCATTTCCTCGTCCCCATCTTAAGTAGAATGTCACAGACTTAAGAAGGGTGGGCAATGCCCACCCTACAGTATATAAACATAAGACGAATTTTTGAATGCGTGAAGTCTTAACGGCAAACTCACTCAAGTTAGCCCTCAACCGAAGAAATTTGCGGATGACTCCCCAGAGAGAGACGATTCTGCAAGTGTTTCAAGAACTTCCCCCCGGTGAGCATCTTAGTGTCGAGGATTTGCATGATTGTTTAGAGAGTCTTGGTAAAAATGTCAGTTTATCCACCGTATACAGAACCGTTAAGTTAATGGTTCGCATCGGTATACTGCGAGAACTAGAACTGGCAGAAGGACATAAGCACTATGAGCTGAATTATTCAGGTTTAAAACACCACCATCATCTTGTATGTCTTCAGTGTCATCAAACGATTGAGTTTAAAGATCCTTCCATTTTAAAGATTAGTCAAAAACAAGCGAGGGATGAAGACGTTGAACTACTCGATTGCCAGCTAACCCTTCATGCAGTTTGCTTAGAGGCAATACGGCAAGGGTGGCCCCTTTTGTTGCCCAGAAACTGGTCATGTCCCCGGTACGGGGATTGACGGAATCCCACTTAGTTTTAATAATGAAAATCATTATTGTGATTAAGTCCAGGGATCATCAATTCCCAACTATTACGTCATGGGTGTGAGGACATGAAACAATCGAGTCTACTGTGGAACTATGGGGTGGTTAGCCCGACAATTTTGGTGGCAATAGTCGGCGTGGGGGTTAGTGCGATCGCAACAGAAGTGAATTCACCTCAGTTGACATCCTCCCCACCTTACTTCGTTGAAGGTGGCGATTCCAGTGAGAAAATTTGGGAACAAATTAACCATTACAGCAACGAGACGAACGCTTTGGAGCAAGTAACGAATGTCTCTCAGTTACGGGATGTATCTCCCGGAGACTGGGCGTATCAAGCCTTGCGATCGCTCGTTGAACGCTATGGTTGTATTGCTGGATATCCCGATGGCACCTATCGGGGGAATCGTGCCATGACTCGTTATGAATTTGCCGCAGGGTTAAATGCCTGTTTGCAGCAAATCGAACGCTTAATAGCAGGGACTAACGGTGTTGACGGGGGTGACTTGGAAACCTTGCAACGGTTAATCCAAGAATTTGAAGCCGAACTCGCCACCCTAGGAGCGCGGGTAGATAATTTAGAAGGACGAGTCGCGTTTTTAGAGGATAATCAGTTTTCCACAACCACCAAACTATCGGGCGAAGTCATCTTTGGTTTAGCAGGTATAGCGGCGGGAGAGGATGCTAATGGAAATGATATCGAGAATGTAACCATTTTTGGTCATCGCACCCGCCTGGAATTAAATACCAGTTTCACCGGGGAAGATGTACTCAGAACCCGACTGCAATCTGAAGGTTTAGGTGCTCTGACAGAACAGACAATTACACAAGAAGGCAATCTTTTCTTTGCCGGTGCAACGGATAGTGATGTCGTCGTTGATGCGTTACTCTATGATTTCCCCTTGGGTGAAAATACCCGGGTTGTCATTGAAGCCAATGCTGGTGCGTCTGATGACTTTGCCAGTACGGTTAATCCTTTCCTGGATGGTGACGGGGGTAGTGGGGCGCTGTCTCGCTTTGGGACAAGGCATTCTATCTATTATTATCTGGATGGTGCTGGCATTGGGATTAATCACGCCTTCGGTGACACACTGGAATTCAGTGTCGGCTATTTAGCGAGTGAGGCGGCTGATCCCGGTGAGGATAATGGCATATTCAATGGTCCCTATGGGGCGCTTGCCCAGATCGTGTTTAAGCCGAGCGATAGACTTGATATTGGATTAACCTATATTCACGCCTACAATCGAGACACCGACACTGGAAGCCGACGCTCCAATTTTCGCAGTTTTACTGAAGATTTGCTCGATAATGCCGTTCCCACGTCTAGCAATGCCTATGGTGTAGAACTATCATGGCGGTTAAGCGATCGCTTCGCCCTTGGCGGTTGGCTAGGCTACACCAAAACCACAACCCTTTCGACGTTAGGTGGACAAATTGATCGCGGTGATTTAGATATTTGGAATTGGGCGGTTAGCTTAGCCTTCCCGGATTTAGGCAAAGAAGGAAATGTCGCCGCGATTTTGGTGGGGATGGAACCGAAAGTTACTGATTCTAGCGTTAATATTGCCGGGATCAATACCGAGGATAAGGATACGTCTTTCCACATTGAAGCATTTTATCAGTATCAGCTAACCGATAACATCGCCATCACACCAGGAATCATCTGGCTCACTGCACCTGATCACGATAGTGATAATAAGGACATTGTTATCGGCAGTATCCGCACCACCTTTAGCTTTTAACCCACATCTTGCCCCATTCAAGGGCAAGCCAAACCGTAGGGGCGCACCGAGGTGCGCCCTATCCCCGACGTGAACAAATGATGTGTCCTAACCGCTATGGCGGTTGCTATAAAAATAGCTGAGTCAGGAATCAATACTATACTGTTTGCCTCTTACTGAGAGATATCGCAACAATCAGTAACGATTTATCGTGATTTTATAACAACTAATACATTCTAACACTTGGATAAGCAAACTGCCATCCAAGTGTTCAATTTTTTACAAAATATTCATAGAGATAAAAATTTATATTAACTTAAAAAAATAAATTCTTGATAAAGAGAAAGCTATATCTCACCTATTTAATTTAAATAGATTTATTCTAGGATAGATACGTAATAATTTTATTGGCAGGACGAAAAGATGAAACGTCTCGCTCAAATCGTTGCATCAGTTACCATTCTGACCACGGCGACGAATAGCTATCTACCCAATAGAGCAGAGGCAATCACATTTGATAGTGGAGGAAACTCTATTGAAACTAGCGCCAGCAAAAAAGGTTCCCTGAGTAAGCTGATGTTTGATTTAGCGCCGATGGCTGTTAATAAAGGCAAGTTTTATGGGCAGAATACCTCATCTTTATTGCAGACCTACAATAACAACGTGGTTATTGATGCTGTTGCCGCGAGTGATGTCAATTCGCTCTTATCTGATTTACAAAGATTGGGATGGCAAAATGCTTCGACGTTTGGTTCCTTTGTGTCAGGGATGCTGCCGATTGATGCTCTCGCTTCTATGGCACAGTTAGAAAGCTTAAAATTCGCTAAGCCAGCTTATAAACCCATAACCAATGTTGGCAAAACAACCAGTCAGGCGAATGTCGCCTTACGTGCAGATGTAGCGCGTAATCGGTTTGGTGTGGATGGAGAAGGGGTTACGATTGGGGTATTATCAGATAGCTTTAATTTTTTAGGCACAGCCGCAGAGGATGTGGCGAGTGGAGATTTGCCATCGGGTATCAACGTGCTGAAAGATTTACCCAATGACGAGAGTTTAGGTGATATCTTTGGTATTGATGAAGGTCGTGCCATGATGCAACTGATTCATGATGTGGCTCCAGGTGCTAATTTAGCGTTTCACACGGCGGCTTTTAATGAAGCGGATTTTGCTCAAGGGGTTCTGGCACTTGCCAATGCGGGTGCTGACATTATTGTAGACGATGCTTTTTACCCGACTGAGCCAATGTTCCAGGATGGAATCATTGCTCAAGCCGTTGATACTGTCGTTGCTCAGGGTGTTGCCTATTTCTCGGCGGCGGGTAACGATGCTCGAAACTCCTACGAAAGTGCGTTTAATGGCAGTAATCTGTTTGAACCTTTAGTCGGCGGTGAATTTCATGATTTTGATTCAGGTGCAGGAGTTGATATTTTCCAAAGTTTGACAATTCCTGTGAACCGTGGATTTGGCATTTCATTTCAGTGGGATTCACCCTTCTTTTCGGTGAGTGGTGGTGCGGGTTCTCCTAATGATTTGGATATTTTCCTGTTTGATGAGTCAGGAACGAATATATTGGCGAGCAGCATCAATCAAAATGTGGGCAATGATGCGGTTGAATTTTTCTCGTTCTTCAATGATGGGTTATTAGGGACAGATAGGTTTAACCTAGCTATATCAAAGGTAGAGGGTTTAGATCCTGGATTGATGAAGTACATATTGTTTGGCAATGGTACGCTGAATGAGTATGATACGGCTAGTGGAACGGTGTTTGGGCATCCTAATGCTAGGGGAGCAGAGGCAGTTGGCGCGGCGTTTTATCAAGACACACCCGAATTTGGTGTTGCTCCACCTCAATTACAGCCATTCTCCTCAGCAGGACCGACTCCGATTCTGTTTGATCGGGCGGGTAATCGCTTGGCAAATCCGGAAATTCGCTTAAAGCCAGAGATTATTGCTGTTGATGGAACAAATACAACATTTTTCCCACTTCCTTTCTTAGATCCCAGAGATCCCGAAGGTGATGGTTTTCCCAACTTCTTTGGTACGTCTGCGGCGGCTCCCCATGCGGCGGCTGTGGCGGCTCTAATCTTGCAAGCAGCGCCCGGTACTAGCCCAACTGAAATTTATCGTATATTGGAAACAACTGCTTTGGATATGGAGAGTCCTGGTTTTGACTTTGATAGTGGTTTTGGTTTAATTCAAGCCGAGAGCGCTGTAGCGGCGGTTGTTCCTGAACCCGTTTCGGTGTTAGGTTTGCTTGCATTCGGTGCTGTGGGAATAGGTGTTCCACTATTAGGGAAGAAGCCGAAATAAAATCAGCTTAGCCTGGGATGGTGCAAGATGTGAGTTAAAACGGGTTAAGTCAATCATGCGCCAACTACAAATTCCTCTGATCACGTTTATTTTTTGCCTACTCGTCAGTTGCGAGAACAACTCTCCAAACCCGACAGATACATCATCTGTCTCTTCTCAAGATGCACCATCGGCGCAGCCATCATCCCCTCGTACCTCACCGGGCGAACGTTCCCCAGTTGATCCGTCTAAATCCACTCAATCGGCTCAAACCCAACGGATATCTGCAAAGGGGATTGGAGTGGCGCAAGTTGGGATGACGCTGGGTGAACTGAAAAAATTATTGGCAGATCAAGCTGAGTTTCAGGTGAAGTCACCCTTTATGGTCGATTTTGATGCGATCGCGATCGTTCAAGAGGGTAAACCCCAATACTACATCTTGTATCCGGCGGGAATACCCATGAGTGATGACGATATCATCGAGGCGTTAGTTACAGATAATCCCAATTATCAAACGGCTGAGGGTGTTGGACCTGGAACCCCCCTGAAGCAAGCAGAAGACGTTTACGCAGAGGCGACTCTTACCTATAACACTGTTAACGAGTCGCGGGAATACGTCAAGTTTTCCCAACATCCGTCTCCAGACATTGCCTTCCGGCTGGGTGTAGCGAATGATGATAGTTTGGCTGGAGTCTATCCCTCACCCCAAAAGGAATTTAACCAGACGAAGGAGTATAAGGATACAGCAACGATTCGTTTTGTCGAAGTGTACTGCTCAAAGGATTGTCCCGTACAACCTCTGCCCAATTGACGGATAACCCTGAAAAATTTCCTTTACCGTAGGGTGGGCACCGCCCACCAGCCTCATCTGATGGTGCCATTCGACCTAAATAGTCGGACACCCGTGCGATCGCGCTTGTATCGTCCTCTCTAAGCTGCTACGCAGCTTAATTGTATAATATAAAGACAAGGTAAAGAGCGCGGTCGCCAGGATATGCCAGCTAAAAATCATCTGTCTCAAGAGCAGAAAGAAAGACTGATTAAACTCCTAAAGGAAGCTAATGAGTATTA